>DASXLW010000084.1:0-2129 GCA_036496025.1 Streptosporangiaceae bacterium | reverse complement strand
GGTGGCGGCGCGGAAGTACGTGACCGAGTTCGTCGGCACGTTCTTCCTGACGTTCGCCGTAGCGGTGGCCGCGCTGTCGGGCAGCGCGTTCGTGCCGCTGGCGGCGGGCGGGATGCTGATGGCGATGATCTACGCCGGGGGGCATATCTCCGGCGCCCACTACAACCCGGCGGTGACGGTCGCGGCGCTGGTCCGCGGCCGGATCGGCATCGGCGATGCCGTCCCGTACTGGATCGCGCAGGTCGTCGGCGGCGTGGTCGCCGCGGTCATCGCCCGCGTCGTCGTCAACCCCGCAAGCGTCAAGACCCTGACCCTGTCCGGGCACGCCGAGGCGGCCGCGGCGGTGGTGGAGGTGCTGATCACCTTCGCCCTGTGCTACGTGGTGCTGAACGTGGCCACCAGCAAGGACCAGCCGGGCAACGGGTTCTTCGGGCTGGCGATCGGGTTCACCGTCGTGGCCGGCGCGTTCGCCGTCGGCGGGATCTCCGGCGGGGTGTTCAACCCGGCCGTCGCGCTGGGCGGCGCCACCGCCGGGCTGTTCGGCTGGTCGACGATCTGGGTCTACCTCCTCGTCGAGCTCGCCGCCGGCGTGGTGGCCGGGCTGGCGTTCCGCGCCCTCAACCCCGCCGACAAGTAATCCACCCACCCAACCGAAGGAGATATGTTCATGACCAGCACGCAGCCCAGGCCGACGACGACCGATGCGGGCATCCCGGTGGCCAGCGATGACCATTCGCTGACCGTCGGTCCCGACGGCCCGATCCTGCTGAACGATCATTACCTGATCGAGCAGATGGCCAACTTCAACCGGGAGCGGATCGCGGAGCGGCAGCCGCACGCCAAGGGCGCCGGGGCGTTCGGCCACTTCGCGGTGACCGGCGACGTCAGCGCCTACACCAAGGCGGCGGTGTTCCAGCCCGGCGCTACGACGGACACGGTGATCCGGTTCTCGACGGTGGCCGGGGAGCAGGGCAGCCCGGACACCTGGCGCGACCCGCGCGGGTTCGCGCTGAAGCTCTACACCAGCGCGGGCAACCTGGACATCGTCGGGAACAACACCCCGGTGTTCTTCATCCGCGACCCGCTGAAGTTCCAGCACTTCATCCGGTCGCAGAAGCGGCGCGCCGACAGCGGGCTGCGCGACAACGACATGCAGTGGGACTTCTGGACGCTGTCCCCGGAGACGGCGCACATGGTGACCTGGCTGATGGGCGACCGGGGCATCCCGCGCACCTGGCGGCACATGAACGGCTACGGCTCCCACGCCTACTCCTGGGTCAACGCGGCCGGGGAGATCTTCTGGGTCAAGTACCACTTCATCAGCGACCAGGGCATCGAGTTCCTCACCCAGGCCCAGGCCGACCAGATCGCCGGGCAGGACGGCGACTACCACCGGCGCGACCTGCACCAGGCGATCGGCCGCGGGCAGTACCCGTCCTGGACGCTGAAGGTGCAGATCATGCCGTACGAGCAGGCCCGGGGCTACCGGTTCAACCCGTTCGACCTGACCAAGGTCTGGCCGCACGCCGACTACCCGCTGCGCGAGGTCGGCAGGCTGGTCCTGGACCGCAACGTGGCCGACTTCCACACCGAGATGGAGCAGCTCGCCTTCGAGCCGAACAACCAGGTGCCCGGCACCGGCCTGTCCCCGGACAAGATGCTGCTCGGCCGCGGGTTCTCCTACGCCGACGCGCACCGCGCCCGGCTCGGCGTCAACTACAAGCAGATCCCGGTCAACGCCCCCCGCGTGCCGGTGCACTCCTACTCCAAGGACGGCGCGATGCGCGTGGTCAACGCCGCCGACCCGGTCTACGCGCCCAACTCCAAGGGCGGCCCGGCCGCCGACCCGGCGCTGACCGCCGAGCCGCTGTGGCACGCCGACGGCAACATGGTCCGCGCCGCCTACACCCTGCACCGCGACGACGACGACTGGGGCCAGGCCCGCACCCTGGTCCGCGACGTCCTCGACGACGCCGCCCGCGCCCGGCTGGCCTCCAACATCACCGGCCACCTGCTCGCCGGCGTATCCGAACCAGTCCTCGAGCGCGCCTTCCAGTACTGGAAGAACGTCGACCCCACCCTCGGCGACCGGATCGAAAAGAGCGTCCGCGACGGCCAAGCCTGACCGG
>DASXLW010000083.1:0-20115 GCA_036496025.1 Streptosporangiaceae bacterium | reverse complement strand
CGCGCTCGCCCGCGCGCTGAGGGAGGAACCGTGAACACGGTGGAAGACAGGCTGCGCGATGCCTACCGCGCCGCCGCGGAGACGGTCCGGCCCGAGACGGTGCTCGCGGAGGGGGTCCGCGGCCTGCGTGACGATGACCCGCCCCGCGCCCTGCGCTCCAGGCGCTGGCCGGTGCGGGGGCGGCTGCTGATCCCGCTCGCCGCGGCCGCCGCCGTCGCCGCGGTGGCGATCGGCGCGTCCGTTCTGCTGCCGCGCCCGGCGCCTGACCGAAGCGGGCCGCCGCAGGCCGCGGCGGCCGGCCGCGGCACGCCGGCCTTCTTCGTCGCGCTGAACTGGTCCTTGCACCCGTCCATGGTCGTGGTCAACGCGACGACGGGGACGCGCGGGGCGACGATCAGGCTGCCGTTCCGGGCGACCGAGCTGACCGGTGTGGCCACCGGCGATGGCCGGACGTTCGTGGCGGCCGCGCGGACGGCCGCGTGCCGCACCTCGCTGTACCGGTTCAGGGTGAGCGCGCGGGGCAGGCCGACCGCCCTGACCCCTTTCACCTCGGTTCCCGGAGTCATCGGGTCGCCGTGGAACATGGCGCTGGCCCGGGACGGCCGCACAATCGCCTACGACACCGCGGCGTGCGGCCAGCCGCGCAAGGCGTACCTGGCCGTGGTGAACACCGCTACCGGGCAGATGAGACGGTGGACCTTCGGCGTGGGTACGGCCAGCGCAGGCCAGCCTTTCCAGGACTGCCTCGGGGATGTATCGCTCAGCGCCGACGGGCACCTGGTCGCCTTCTGCGACCGGGTGCTGCGCACGGACGCGCCGCCGGGGAGCCTGGTACGGCGGGGTCGCGTCGTAGCGCGCAGCGGCGAGTTCGGCCCTTCGGTCATTCTCGGCGGCCTCGAGGTGGCCCCGGATGGCAAGACGGTGTACTTCGACACGTTCCGCGCCCGGCACGGTAAGCCGACCTGGCGAGGCTGGCAGCTGCGGGCGTTCGACCTCGCCAGCGGGCGGACCAGCCTGGTGCGCAGCCTGCCGGGGACGCAGGGCACGCCCGCCGCCGTAGCCCCCGACCCGGCCGGCCGGTTCCTGATGATCGAGTACGCGCTGCGCGATGGCCCGACCCGGCTGGCCAGGCTGGACCTGGCCACCGGGCGGCTGACGCCGCTGAACGCCCGCTGGGTGGTCGACGCGGCGATCGCCTGGTAAGGCCACGGGCCGGGGCTGCCCGGCCCGCGCCCGGCCGGTCATTGCGGCCTGGGGTCCCAGCGGAAGCGGCGGATGGCGACGAGCGCCCCGACCGCGCCCCAGGCCAGCAGCACGCCGAGGCTCTTCCAGTCGAGCCCGGCGTGATGGGCGAACGGGCCGAGCAGCGCCTGGTTGAACGGGCGCACCGGCAGGGCGCCGGCGATCCGGTTGAGCATCGCGGAGTGAATCGGGAAATACGTGCCGGACACGAACACCAGCGGGAACAGCACGAGCTGCACCACCGGCGGCGCCGCCTCGGCGTTGCGGATCAGCGAGGCCACCGCGACGCCCAGCGCGCAGAAGCTGGCCGCGCCGAGCACCAGTGCCACCGCGATGGCCGCCCAGTCATCCGGCAGCGGCACGCCGTACAGGCGGCCGACGCCGACGATCAGCGCGACGTCGATCACGCTGACCATGACACAGTGCGCCAGCAGGCCGAGGAAATAGGCCCAGGCCGGCAGCGGCGTGCCGCGCACCCGCTTGAGTATGCCGTTCTGCCGGCGCAGCGCGAGCACGATGGCCAGCTGGCTGTAACAGGAGCCCAGCACCGATACCGCGGCGATCGTCGGCACGTAATACTGCAGCGCCGGCAGGCCGTAGAAGTACGAGCTCCCCGCGCCGTGGCCGAACAGCGCGCCGAAGAGCACGATGATCACGACCGGGAAGACGAACGTGAAGAACGCGCTCTGCGGGTTACGCCAGAATGACAGCTGCTCGTAGCGGACCTGATGCCACAGCAGCGCGAGGTCACGACGCCGGCCCGGGGTGGTCACGGCGCTCATCGGGTGCTCCCTTCCAGCACCGGGGCCGGCTCGTCATCGCCGGTCAGGCGCAGGTAGACGTCCTCCAAACTGGGCCGGTCCACGGTGAGCCGGTCCAGGAGCGTGCCGCGGCCCAGCGCCCAGGCTGTGAGCAGGTGCAGCGTCTGGGTCGGCTCGGTGGTCTGCACCGTGACCAGGCCGTCGTCGCCCGGCACCGCCGCGGCCGGCAGGTCGCCGAGCGTGCTCCCGCGGGGTAGCGCGAACCGGATCCGCGTCCGCGCCGTGTCGCGCCCGCCGATCGCCGACGGGGTGCCTTGGGCGACGATCTGGCCGCCGGCCATCACCGCCACCCGGTCGGCCAGCGCCTGGGCCTCGTCCATGTAGTGCGTGGTGAGCACGATCGTGGTCCCCGCCTCCCGCAGGGCGCGCACGATCTGCCACGCGCCGCGGCGCGCGCTCGGGTCGAAGCCGGTGGTCGGCTCGTCCAGGAACAGCAACTCGGGATCGCCGATCATGCCCAGCGCCAGGTCCAGCCGCCGCTGCTGCCCGCCGGACAGGACCCGCACCTTCTGCCGCGCCTGGCCGGCCAGGCCGACCAGGGCGATGACCTCGTCGACGTCGCGCGGCGCCGGGTAGTAACCGGCGTTGCGGGCGACGGTCTCTCGGACGGTCAGGTACGGCTCGACCGCGATGTCCTGCAGCACCAGCCCGACCCGCTCGCGCAGCGCCCGGGCCGTGGCCCGGGCGCCGGGATCGATGCCGAGCACCTCGGCCCGGCCGGCGTCCCGGGTGCGGAATCCCTCCAGGACCTCCAGCGTGGTGGTCTTGCCCGCGCCGTTCGGGCCGAGCAGCGCGAAGATCTCCCCCCGCGCAACGGTGAAGCTCACGTCGCGGACGGCCCGCACCGAGCCGTAGCTCTTACCCAGCCCCGCCACCACGACCGCGCTAGACATGAGCGACCCCGCCCAAGCAGGGGCTGTAGATGCCGAGAACGGCCCGGCGTGAATAGTGGCGTGCGTACACCTGCCGGAAGCCGGCCGCCCTGATGGCCCGCCAGGTCTCCCGGCCGGGGTCGCAGCCGGCGTCGAGGCGGCGCGTGAACGGCGCCACCCAGCGCTGCAGCCGGCGCGACCAGGTCCCCGGCGGCGCGGCGACGTGCTCGAAGAAGGCGAACGTCCCGCCCGGCCGCAGAACCCGCCTGACCTCGGCCAGCACCTGGTCCTGGTCGGTTACTGAGCACAGCACGAGGGTCGCGGCCACCGCGTCCACGCTGGCGTCGGCGAGCGGTATCTGCTCGGCCGCCGCCGCGATAACCGGGGCATGCTGGCCGTGCGCCACGGCCGCGACGGCCAGGTCCCGCCGCCGGCGCGGCTCCGGCTCGAGGCCGAGCCAGTGGATATCCGGCCGGAAGTACCTGAAGTTCGCCCCGGCGCCGGCGCCGATCTCGAGCACGGTGCCGGTGAGCGAGCCGAGCACCGCGGCCCGGCTCGCGTCGTACCCGGCGATGTCCGCACCGATGGCGATCACTTGCGCAGGCACCGGACCTCCAGGGTCAGGTCGAGATAGCGTCCGGCCAGACCGCGCAGTGCGGTGACCCCGAACTCCGTGCGGTCGATGCGCGTGCTGGCCCGGGCGGTGAACGACCCCGCGGCCACGGCGGACTGCTCGATGGACAGGGTGACGGGCCGGGTGACGCCGCGGACGGTCAGCGTGCCCGTGAGGGTCGAGCCATCCGTCCGTTCGGAGGCAAAAGTCATGACGGGGTGGGTGCCGGCGTCCAGGAACCGCGCCGACCGTACGGTCGAGTCCCGGGCCGGGTTGCCGGTGCGGAAGCTCGCCGCGTCGATCTCGGCGCGGATCCGCGAGCCGGCCACCGGCTCGGCGATGTCAACCGTCCCGGACCGGATCGCGAAGCTGCCGCGGACCGGCCCGAGACCGAACAGGTGCCGGGTGCGGAACCTGACCGTCGAGGAGCCGGTGTCGATCTCGTACCGGCCCAGCTGGGGCGTTGCTGCTGTGTGTTCTGGCTTCGTCTGCATGCATCCCATTGCAGGGCAGCGGGGATGCCGGGCGGCAGGGCAGCCAGTCTGGTCGTGGCCCGACGAAGGGCAGGGTCCGCGGGGCGGCGTGCGACTTTCGTAGGTTTCTGCCCCCGCGGAAGGTTTACTCCTTAGGCTGCGCGGGCGCAGTTGACATACCGTAAGCGGCGTGAACGTCGGGCGCTGGTACTGGCGGCACCGGGTCGCCGTAGACATCGCGATCGCGGTCTTCTTCGTGCTGCTCGACACCGGGGCGACGCTGGCGGGCAACTCGTGGTGGCCGGCGCATCCGGGCACGCTGGCCTGGGTCCTGCTGGGCCTGCAGGCGGCAGCCTGCTCCTCGCTGGCCGCCCGGCGCCGGGCGCCGTACGCCGTGATCGGCATCCTGTCCGCGTTCACTCTGGCTGTCACGCTGCTGATCTCGCCCGCGGGCGTGCTGACGCCGGCGCATGACGGGAACGTGTGGGCGCCTTTCGGTACCACGCTCGCCGCGTACGCCCCGCTGGAATGCGGCCGGACCCGGGGGAACCAGCGCACCGCGATCATCGCGATCGCCCTGCTCACTGTCATCGTCGCGCGGCCGTGGCAGCCGTCGATCGCGATCATCGCGATCGCGATCCTCCGGGTGGCGCTTGGTCCGCTGCTGGCGCTGTACTTCGAGGCCCGCCGGAGGCTGGTGCAGGCGCTCACCGAGCGGGCCGAACGGGCCGAACGGGAACGGCATCTGCTGGCCGGGCAGGCCCGCGCCGAGGAGCGGGCCCGGCTGGCCGGCGAGATGCACGACATCGTGACGCACCGGGTGAGCCTGATGGTGCTGCAGGCCGGCGCGCTGCAGATGACCGCCCCCGACAAGCCGACCCGGCGAGCGGCGGAGGAGCTGCGCGCGGCCGGCTGCCAGGCGCTGGATGAGCTGCGCGATCTGGTCGGCATCCTGCGCACCGAGCCGGATGCAGACGAGTCGCCCTCGGCCTCGGATTTCGCCGCGCTGGTCGCGGAGTCCACCGCGGTGGGCAGCCCGGCCGAGCTGGTCGAGGTGGGCGACCCGGCGCTCGCCTCGCCGGTGGTCAGGCGCACCGCGTACCGCATCGTGCGGGAGGCGCTGACCAACGTGCGCAAGCACGCCCCCGGCGCGCGGGCGATGGTGCGGGTGGAGTACGACGAGGCGCGGATACGGGTCTCGATCCGCAACACGGCGCCAGCCGGCCAGCGCGGCGCTCTGGCCGGCACGGGCTCCGGCCTGGGCCTGGCACACCTGCGGCAGCGCATCGAGCTCGTGCACGGCACGCTGCGGGCCGGACCCGAGCCGGACGGCGGGTTCCGCGTCGAGGCCACGCTGCCCGCGTACATACGCACGGCGGAACCGGCGGCGTGACCGTGGTGCGGGTGGTCGTGGTGGACGACGAGCCGATGGTGTGCGCGCACCTACGGACAATCCTCGGCTCGGCCGGCACGATCGAGGTCGTGGCCGAGGCACACGACGGGTCGGCCGGCGTCGAGGCGGTGGTGCGCACCCGGCCGGACGTTGTGCTCATGGACCTGCGCATGCCCGGCATGGACGGGATCGCCGCGATCGAACGGATCGGCGAGCTGGGCAGCCCGCCGCCCGTGGTCGTGCTCACCACCTTCGACGCCGACCAGTATGTGCTGCGCGCGCTGCGGGCCGGCGCGGCCGGGTTCCTGGTCAAGTCCACGCCGCCGGAGGACCTGATCGGGCTGGTCCAAGTGGCCGCCGAGGGGCACACGGTGCTGTCCCCGGCCGCCGCCCGCCGGCTGATCGCGGCATCGGCCGACGGCTCGTCGGCGCGTGAACGCGCGCGCAAGCTAGCCGGGTCGCTGACCGAGCGCGAGGTCGAGGTACTGGGCTGCCTCGGCGAGGGCCTGTCCAACGCGCAGATCGCGGCGCGGCTGTACCTGTCCGAGGCCACGATCAAGGGCTACGTGTCGCGAATGCTGGACAAGCTGGGCTGCGCGAACCGCACCCAGGCTGGCCTGATCGCCCATGACGCCGGCATCATCACCCCGTAGCCCGCGCTCTTTGCGGCGCCGCCGCGCTCCGACCCCGGCCCGTTAAGGCGAAGCATTGGTAGCGCAATAGCGAGCCTGATGCTCGGTCTTGACGGTTTATCGTTGAAGCGCCAGGCACGCCGACCGCCAGCCGTCCGGGATGGGAATCAGGAGCGCCGATGAAAACCAGGGCCGCCGTACTGCGCGGGGTGGGACAGGACTTCGAGGTCACCGAGATCGACCTGGACGGGCCGAAGGCCGGCGAGGTGCTGATCCGCTTCGTGGCCGCCGGGCTGTGCCGTTCCGACGAGCACCTGCGCAACGGCGACCTGGCGCCCCGCTTCCCGATCGTCGGCGGGCACGAAGGCGCCGGGATCATCGAGGAGGTCGGGCCGGGCGTCACCCGGCTGAAGCCCGGTGATCACGTCGTCTGCTCGTTCCTGCCGGTGTGCGGGCACTGCCGATGGTGCTCGACCGGCATGTCGAACCTGTGCGACCTCGGCGCCGGCCTGCTGGACGGCGCGATGCCGGAAGGCAGCTTCCGGTTCCACCAGGGCGGCGAGGACATCGGCGGCATGTGCATGCTCGGCACGTTCTCCGAGCGGGCCACGATCTCGGAGCACTCGGCCATCAAGGTGGACGACGACCTGCCGCTGGACAAGGTGGTCCTGATCGGCTGCGGGGTGCCCACCGGCTTCGGCTCCGCGGTGCACGCTGCCGCGACCGAGCCCGGCGACACGATCGCCATCTACGGCGTCGGCGGCATCGGCATCAACGCCGTGCAGGGAGCCGCGCTGGCCGGGGCGCGCAACGTGGTGGCGATCGACCCGCTGGTCAACAAGCGGGAGGCCGCCGAGCAGTTCGGTGCCACGCACAGCTGCGAGACTGCCGAGCAGGCGCATGAGCTGATCCTTCAGCTGACCCGGGGGGTCGGCGCCGACAAGGCCATCGTCACCGTCGGCGTCGTGACGGCCGAGGTCGTCACCAGCGCGTTCGCCGCGATACGCAAGGGCGGCACGGTGGTGGTGACCGGGCTGGCCGACCCGGCGAAGGACACGATCCAGCTGTCCGGCGCGATCCTGACGCTGTTCGAGAAGCGCATCCAGGGCAGCCTGTTCGGCTCCGGCGACCCGTTCCACGACATCCCGCGGATGGTCGAATTGTACCGGGCCGGCGACCTGAAGCTGGACGAGCTCATCACCGCTACCTACCCGCTGGACGAGGTCAACCAGGGCTACCAGGACCTGCTGGACGGCAAGAACATCCGCGGCGTCATCCTGCACTCCGGGGCGTGATCTGCCGGCCGGCTCGCGCGCCGCGGCGCGCTGCTGCGGGCACCGGCGACGAATGCGAAGCGGTGCCGGGTCAGGCTGCCTGACCCGGCACCGCTTCAGCCCCCCGCCGTTAAGCGCTGGCGATTGCCCTGCCGCCGTGCTGCGCTGCGCCCTTCCCGCCTGCTACCCGTGGTATTCATGTGGTAACAGCGTCCGGGGTTTCGGCGCGACCAGAGGGAATCTACGAGTTAGCTGTCGCAAGCTGTCGCACGACACCGGAGTCCTCCATGCCCCCGACCGAGAGGCAGACAGGCGGTCAGCGGGCCGCGGCCCGGCACATGCGGGCGCTCCTGCTCAGGCAGGGTACGTACCGCCGCCGGTGGGAGGCGTACGCCCACGACATCACGCCGGGCGTGATCAATCAGTCGGCCGTGTGCCAGGTCGTCGCGCAGCACCTGTGGGACACGGGCGAGCGCAGCGAGGCTGACCTCCAGTTGCCTCGCAAGCTCAAAGACCGGGTAAGCCGGGCGCTCAGCGATCAGGATCTGAGCCTGGAGACGCTGCGCTGGCTGGTGGAAGGGTTCGAGCTGTCGGCGTACGACGCGCAGCGGGTGTACGAGCTGTACCGGGCCGACATCGCTCCTACGATCATCGTCGGGAACCTGCCGCCGCCGGGTCCGGCGGCCAGTATCCGGCCGCCAGACCACCTGACCAGGCTGCTCTTCGAGCACCACTTCATCGGCGCGGCCGGCCTGCCGGTCCGGCACCACACCCAGCAGACGATCTTCTCGCTGACCGAAGGCCTGCAAAGCTACCGGTACGGGCTGGACACGCGGGAGGTGGACATCCGGGTCAGGCGCGGCGGCGCGCCCTCGGCGATCTACCCGATCGATACGCACTACGCGGTGGACATCGTGTTTCCGCACCCCCTGCGGTACGGCGAAGAGCACTTCCTGGACTACTGGACGCTGTTCCGCTACTCCGAGCCTCCGCCGGCCGAGTTCCGCCGGGCCACGCATCAGCGCGTCGAGCACCTGGACATGCGGGTCGAGTTCCACCCGCGCAAGCAGCCCCGGCGACTGTGGTGGGCTCAGTGGCGGGACTACCGCGACGGGCATGCCGACTTCGTCGAGCGCGAGACCATGGAACTGGACGAGGAGCTCTCGGCCCGCAGGTACCTCGATGCCGTCGAGCGGGCGGTGGTCGGATTCGCCTGGGAATGGTAGGCGGCGCCGCCGCTAGTTCACCTCGCGAAGCCGGCCGGTCCCCACGTCGAACACAAACCCGCGGACCTGGTCGGTGTGCGGGATGAACGGGCTGGCCTTGATCCGCGCGATGGACTGCCGGACGTCGGTGTCGAGATCACTGAACGACTCCGCCGCCCATTGCGGCTTGATACCGGTGTCCTCGTGGATGCTGGCCTTGAAGTCGTCGTCGCTGAACGTGAGCATCCCGCAGTCGGTGTGATGGATCAAGATGATCTCGCGCGTGCCGAGCAGGCGCTGGCTGATGGCGAGCGAGCGGATCGCGTCGTCGGTGATCACTCCGCCGGCGTTGCGGATGACGTGCGACTCGCCCTCGGCCAGCCCGAGGAGCCCGTAGACGTTCATCCTGGCGTCCATGCAGGCGACCACGGCCGCGTTCTTGGCCGGCGGCATCGGCAGCGGGCCGTTGAACCCCTCCGCGTAGCGCTCGTTGTTGGCCAGGTATTCATCGGTAGCGGACATGAGCGGATTCCTTTCCGGTTTCAGACACTCAGCAGGGTGAGCACTCCTGCGCCCACCAGGGCGAACGCCCACACCTTGTCGAGATTGACCCACAGGCTGCGCAGCACGCGCAAGCCGAGCACCTCGTACACGGCCAGCGCGACGGCACCGCAGGTGATGATCATCGCACCCACGTGCACGGCCATCGCCAGCAGGCCGATGGTCACCGCGTGCAGCACACCGTAGCGAGGTATATCGAGGGGGCTGACCCCGTCGCTCATCGAGAACGCGAAGACCGTCATCAGCATCAGGCCCGCCCCGTGCGCCGAGGACATGACGAACGACCAGCCCGCGAGCTGCCACCGGCGCAGCCGCATCCCGACCCACCGGACGTGCTGCTTGCGGCGGATCGACCAGAAGCCGAAGGCCAGCAGGATCAGTCCGCCGACGAGCGCCACCGCCTTCGAGGCGAACACCGAGCTGGTGATGGTCAGCACCACGATCATGATGGCGATGGCGGCCTCGTGACCGAGCGCGATCGGCGGCAGCGAGCGCACCACGGCGCGCCGGCTCCGCTCCTGCAGCCCGAACGACACGGCGAACAGCCAGCCCATGCCGGGATCGATCCCGTGGAACACCCCGAGCAGGGCCAGCGCGATCAGCTGACCCCAGGACACGTCAGCGCGTCACGGGTAGCAGTACGAGTCGCTGGAGGCGTCGCCGCCCTGCAGCCTGACCTGGTGCACCCGGCGGCCGCGGAACGCGTCGCCCGCGGGGAAGAACCGCTCGTCGAACGCGATCCCCCCGCCGCTGGCCACGTCGAGCTTGGCCATCCAGGCGCCCACGCCCTCGGGGTAGAACTGCTCGTCCCACGCGCCGTACAGCGAATTGGTGAAGTACACCCGCTCGCCGTCCCGGCTCACCTCGACCATCTGCGGGCCGCCGCGCAGCGGCCGGTCCGGTCGCGAGGGGTGCGCGACCCGGCCGGTGACCCCGCCGATCCGCACGGATCCGGTCTCCCGCGGATGGAACGGGTCGGTGACGTCGTACTGCTTGAGCTCGCCGGTCCCCCAGCAGGACACGTAGAGGAAGCGGTCGTCCACCGACAGGTCGATGTCGGTGACCAGCGGCGGCACCGCGCCGAAGCCCTGCAGCAGCGGGGGCAGCTGCTCGGCGGGCGCAGGCTCGGCCGGGATCGTGATGACCTTGGTTGCGGTCCAGCGGGCGTCGCCGGACTTGGCCGGGTCCTCGTGCCACAGCCAGACCGAGGCCGACAGGTCCTCCACGCTCACGACCACCCCCACGAAGCCGTACTTTTTGGTCGGGTCGTGCGCCGGCCGCAGCTCGAGCGTCATCTGGTACTCGTCGCCCAGGTCCACGGTCTGCACGTGGCTGCGCTTGCGCAGGTCCCAGAAGTGCAGCCGGTGGCCGTACTTGCGGCCGAGCAGCAGCTCGGGGACGATGCCCTCCTCGATCATCGACGGGGTGCCCCACTCCGAGGTGACCGCGACGTCGTGCGCGATGTGCCACCACATGTCGTAGGCCAGGTACTGGTCGCCGCGGTCCACTTCCCACCGGCCGAGCACCTCGAACGAGGTGTGATCCATCAGCGCCACCCCGCCGGGGCCGTCCTGGCCGTCGCCGCCGCCGAGGCACGAGATGTACAGGCCCTCCGGCCCGCAGTGCACGGTGTGCGGGCGCGAGTAGCCCGCCCGCTTCATGAGCTCGGCCGGCTCGAGCACCTTGACCACCTGGGGCGAGCCGGGCTGCTCCTTCGTGTCGAGGATGAACACGCGCGACGACCGCAGGCCGGGGACCACGAGGTACCGGCGCTCGGTGTGCGGGTGCGGCGCGTACGGGCACAGGGCGCTCGAGCACATGTTCCAGCCGAAGTGGTGCACCTCGTCCCCGACGCTGCCGGGCAATTCGGTGAACCCGGTCACCGAACCGTAGCTGCCCGAGGACGGGTCGACGTCGACCACCGCCAGCGCGTCCGGCTTGTCGGCCGGCCAGGCCAGCGCCGCGACGTAGGCGAGCCTTTCCGGCGGCGCCGCCGCGGCGTCCCGCGGTGACGGGTAGAAGGTCGGATCTGGCTTCCAGAAGGTCATGCGTGCTCCTCACGCAGTCGGCCGCTCCCCCGCACGATCGTGATACTGCCGAACGGAAGCCGGGATGACAACGGTACGCAGGCCTGCCTCGCCGGTGGATGCCGGTTAGTGCGGGGCGCAGCGTGTTGCCCGGGCCGAATTTAGTTAATTTCGATCTGCAAAGTCAACTATGCGATCGGGCTAACGCTGACGCGACTCGCCGCGCGGTAGTTCCCTTGCGCCGGCCGATGTGTCAGTCTGTCACCCTCCGTAGAGATCATCGGGACCGGCCGCCAGCACGGCCCGGTTGCCGCCCACATGGCCCGGCTGAGGGGGTACTTCGTGAGGCAGCTCATCAACCCGACGGTCATCAGGCGGGCGGCCGGCATCGCGGTCGCTACCGCGGGGGCCACGGCACTGACCGCCGTGCTGACCGTGGCGTCGGCCACCGGAGTATCCGCGATGCTGATGCCGCCCGCTCCCATGACTGGCGTGCTGACGGTACCCGCCCAGGCGGCGGTGCCGGCGACGGAGTCCTCCGGCTACACCCCGGCGGGGCGTACCCTCAGGGAGGGCATGCACGGCGCGGACGTCAGGCGGCTGCAGGAACGGCTCGCCCAGCTCAAGTACTATCCGGGTCCGCGGGACGGCAATTTCGGCCCGGATACGCTCGAGGCGGTCTGGGCGTTCCAGGAAGTCCAGCGGATCCCGGTGACCGGGGTCATCGGCAAGCGCATGGACTGGCGGCTCGCGCACCCGGCCCCGCCGCCGCCGCTGATCCGCCACGGCGCCCCGCTCCGGGTCGAGGTGGACCTGCGGCACGAGGTGCTCTACGTCTACCACCACGGCCAGATCGTGCTGATCAGCCACATTTCCTCGGGCGGCGGCTACTACTACTGCTCCGCGGGCTCGTGTTCGGCCGCGATCACGCCGACCGGCAACTTCCACACCCAGTGGCGGGTGCACGGCTGGCACGCCGCGCCGCTCGGGCTCCTGTACAACCCGGTCTTCTTCTACGGCGGCTTCGCCATCCACGGCGACACCGACGTGCCGTTGCAGCCGGTCTCGCACGGCTGCGTCCGGATTCCGATGGACATCGCCCGGTTCTTCCCCGGCCTCGTGCCACGCGAGGGCATCCCGGTGTACATCCGCCGCTGAGGCCGGGGGTCAGCCCCAGACCTCGGCCGCGGTCTCGACGATCAGGCGGAGCTTGGCCGCCTGCTCCCCGGCGGTCAGCTTGTTCCCCTCGACCGTGGAGGAAAAGCCGCACTGCGGCGACAGGCACAGCTGATCCAGCGGGACGTACCTGGCCGCCTCGTCGATCCGGCGCTTGAGGGTGTCCTTGGACTCCAGCTCACCCCGCTTGGTGGTGACCAGGCCGAGCACGACCATCTTGCCCGGGGGGACGAACCGCAGCGGCTCGAAGCCGCCCGACCGCGCGTCGTCGTACTCCAGGAAGAAGCCGTCCACGTTCAGCTCGCCGAACAGCGCCTCCGCGACGAAGTCGTAGCCGCCCTCCGCCGCCCAGGAAGACTGGAAGTTACCGCGGCACATGTGCGTGGTCACCGACAGCCCGGCGGGCCTGGCCGCGAGCGCGGCGTTGATCTGCTGGATGTAGCGCAGGTGCAGGTGCTCGGCGTCCTCGCCGCGCTCAGCGATCATGGAACGCTGCGCCGGGTCGTTCAGGTATGCCAGGCTGGTGTCGTCGAACTGCAGGTAGCGGCAGCCGGCTGCGGCCAGGCGCCGGACCTGCTCCGCGTAGGCGGCGGACAGGTCCGACCAGAACTCTTCGGTGTCGGGGTAGACGCCGGGATCGATGGAGGCCGGGCCGCCCCGGTAGTGCACCATGTTGGGCGAGGGGATCGTCAGCTTCGGGATCGAATCGCCCGCGATCGACCGCAGGTAGCCGAAGTCGTCACCGAAGATCGTTTCGTCCAGCCGGATCTTCCCGTCGATGTGCAGGGCAGCCGGGGTGAACTCGATCGTGCCGGCCGGGTTACGGAACTTGACCGCCAGGTGCCCCGGGGCCTTGGTGACGCCGCCCAGCCGGTAGATGAAGTCCATGTGCCAGGAGGCGCGGCGGAACTCGCCGTCGGTCGCGGACTGCAGCCCGGCCTCCTGCTGCATCCGGACGGCGCCGGCGATCGCCTCGTCCTCGACCGCGCGCAGGTCGGTGGCGGTGATCCGGCCCGCGGCGAAGTCAGCCCGGGCATCCAGCAGTCTGTCCGGGCGCAGCAGGCTGCCGACGTGGTCGGCACGGAACGGAGGGAGGTCGCGAGCGGTCACGTTTTCCCTCATATCACGATCGCACCTCCCCCGTTGTAGCAAAGCCCGGCCTCGGTCTCTCCCTTTGGCCGGTGGACGAAACGGTCAGGTCAGGCGGTTCAGGCCTGCCCGGGCAGGAGCACGGGTCCGACGCCGGGGACGGCTTGTGCCCGAGCCTGCTCCAGCAGGGCCGCTGCGGCCTGAACAGCGTTCTCGCCGGTCTTCGACATGCGGGCCGCGATCAGTCCTGAGACCAGCGGTGTCGAGAAGGACGTCCCGCTCCACCGGGCCATGCCGGTGAAGTTCCGCGGCTGGCCGACGTTCGGCGGCTCGGTGCACAGGTACCGCCCGGTGGCAAAGGCGTTGAGCAGCCCCTCGCCCGGCGCATAAACATCCACCCAGGGTCCGTAGTTGGAGAAATAGGCCCGGCTCCGCCAGCTTGCGCTGAGGGCCCCCACGCCCACCGCCCAGCCAAAGGCCGCCGGCCAGAACTTGGTCCTTGATGAATCGTTTCCCGCCGCTGCCACCAGCACGACGCCGGGGTGCCGTTGCAGTATGTTCCCCACGACGTCGAAACCCAGCGAATGGTTGTCTTTGCGGGTGTTGCTGCCGAAGTCAAGCGAGATGATGTCCGCTCCGCTCTTAACCGCCTCGGATACATCCTTGACAAGGTCAGACTCGTACTTCGCGCCCACTTTCGCGAACGTCTTATATACGCGCACATCGGCCGCGGGCGCCATGGTCCGCACCACGCCGGCCACAAAGGTCCCGTGACCCGCGTAGGGAAGAATGCGAGGCGGGTTGCCGCCGATCGGATCCTCTTCCTCGCCCTCCACTCCGCCCAGCCAGTAGTGCTGTCGTGCCGCGGCAGGCAGCCACCCGCTGTCCAGCACGGCCACTTGCACGCCCTCGCCGGCGTACCGCTCCCTGGACACGTCAGGATCGGGCGGCACGCCCGCCGGGACCTCTTCCGGCTCCGTGGCGGGGCAGTAGCTGTGCGGACACATGTGGAAAATGTGGTCAGGGGAGACCACGCCCTCGCCGAGGCCTGCGTCCACGGCGGCGCAGACCTCATCTATGTTCCGGGTTTCCTCATCGGTAAATTCCAGACGGGTCAGGCCGCGCAGGTTGTTGTCATGTCCTATTGGCACGCTGGGCACGATGGCCTGGACGCGATCGACATCCTCGTCGCGAACAAGAAGGGTGCGTTCGCGGTAGAGGTAGTCAACCGGATCTTGCTCCCCGCGGTTCGGCGGCCAGGCTCCCGCGCCTTCCAGCTCCCCCACGGCATCCGGGATACCGTGCAAGATCAGATCGGTCTGTGCTTCGAGACGGGTCCGCGGCCTGGCGTTACCGTCGCCCTCACCGTTGTCGTTAACCGACATGGCCGCCCTCTCGCCGTTGGGTTGGTACCGGGGAACTGTTTAGCATCGTTTGCATGACGGCGGGAGATCCTGATACGGAAAACTTGCCGTTGGACGCCGCCGAGCTACTGCCGTTGGCTCTGTCCAGGCCTCATGATGCGTTGCTGGGCGCACGTGCCGTACTGGCCGGCCGGCCCAGCGCCTACGATGCCTCGCTGGCTCACCAGGCGATGGGGGTCGTCCTGCGTGATCATGGCGACATCCCGGGGGCGATTGCACAGCTGAGAAGGGGAGCGAAGCTGGCGCGCGCGTCGGGTCGGCCCGGGCGTGAGGCCGATGTGCAGGCCACCCTCGGGGTGGCGCTCGCGTTGGCGGGCCAAAGCAGGCAGGGTCTGGCCTTACTGGACAAAGCGGTGGAAGCCTCGCGCGGCGACCGGGCCGGGCGCGTGCTCATGCGGCGCGCCGCGGTCCTCACGGACGTGGGCCGGTTTCGGGAGGCCCACCTGGACTTGAGCCGCGCGCTGCCCTACTTCCGCCGGGCAGGCGACACGGTCTGGGAGGCACGATCGCTGATTTTTCGCGCCGAGGCCTTCGTCGCGCTCGGCCTCCCCGGGCGGGCTGCCGCGGATTTCGCCCGGGCTGAGGCGCTGTTCGCGGCCAACGGCCAGGAACTTGAGCACGCCAAGGCCCGGCATAGCCTCGGGCTGATGGCGCTGAGCCGCGGCGACCTCCCCCAGACGCTTAGCTACCTTGACGATGCAGGCAACCGCTACGACGCACTCGGCGAGACCATCCCCGACCTCGCCATTGACCGTTGCTGGGCGCTGCTGGCCGCCGGCCTGGCCGCGGAAGCGGCTGAACAGGCCGATGCCGCGCTCGGCCAGATGCATCCGGGGGGAGGGATCGCGTACAAGAAGGCCGAGCTACTGTTCGCTGCGGCCCATGTGGCCCTCGCTGCGGGCGACCCGGCGGTCGCGAGACAGCGGGCCGGTCAGGCCCGGCGGTTGTTCCGGGCGCAGCTACGGGATATCTGGGCGGAGCGCGCCGACCTCGTCTTCGCCCAGGCCAGCTACGCGGCCGGCGAGAGTGATTCCCGCCTGTTCCGGTACGTCGAGGGGGTCGCTGATCGGCTCGACGCGAACCGGGCCGGCGAGGCGCTGCAGGCGCACTTGCTGGCCGGCCGGCTGGCGCTGGCCCGACGGCGGGCGGGCGACGCGGACCGGCATCTTGAGGTGGCCGCGCGGTACCGGCGCCGCCAGCCGCCGCTGACCCGCAGCGTGGCCTGGCTGGCGCGGGCGCTGCAGGCCGAGGCGCACGACGACGCCCGGGCCACCCGAGCCGCGTGTGCGCGCGGGCTCGACGCCCTCGGTGAGCACCAGATGACGCTCGGGGCTACCGAATTGCGCGCGTACGGTACGGCGCACGGCGGCGAGCTGGCCATGCTGGCCCAGCGCGACGCGCTTACGCGGCGCGACGTCCGCCGGCTGCTGCAGTGGAGCGAGCGATCGCGGGCAACCGCGCTGTCCTCCCGGGGCGCGCCGGCCAGGCACGACCGGGAGCTCGTGGCCGAGCTGTCGGCGCTGCGCAGCGTGACCAGGCTCCTCAACGCGGACGAGGAGGCCGGTCCCAGGCGCAGCGCGCTCGAACGCGAGCAGCGACGACTCGAACGGGCGGTGCAGGCCCGCACCCGCCGGCTGCCGGGCAGCGGCAGGCCGGGAGCGGGGGCCTTCGACCTCGACGCGCTCTGGGACGAGCTCGGCGAGACCACGCTGATCGAGCTGGTCGAGGTCGACGGGGTGCTTCATGCGATCGTCGCCGCGAGCCGGCGGGTCCGCCTGCACACGGTGGGCAGCATCCCCGACCGTGAGGTCCAGATGAGCCGGCTGACGTTGCGCCGTATCGCGCACCGGCCCCCACGACCGGACGACGAGCGGGTGCTGGCCCACCGAGCCGCACAGCTGGAATACGCGCTACTCGGCCCCGTCGCCGCCGGGCTCGGCGACGGCCCGGTCGTGGTGGTGCCGCCGGGCCGGCTGCGGGCGGTGCCGTGGACGCTCCTGCCGTCCTTGCGCGACCGCGTGGTGACCGTGGCGCCGTCCGCGTCGACCTGGGTACGCGCGCGGGGCAAAAAGGCCCCCGACCGGCGGCGCGTGGCCCTGGTCGTCGGCCCGGGGCTGGCTACCGGCGGCGCCGAGGTGGTGCAGCTGCGACCGCGCTACCCAGACGTGGTGATGCTCGGTCAGGGCAGCGCGACGGCCGAGCGGGTGCTCGGCGCCATGGACGGCGCGTGGCTCGCGCACATCGCGGCCCACGGCACGTTCCGGGCTGATAACCCGCTGTTCTCGTCGATACAGCTCGACGACGGGCCGCTCACCGTGCACGACTTCGAACGGCTGAAACAGGCGCCGCACTGGATGATCCTGTCCAGCTGCGACTCGGGGGCCGCCGCGCCGGTGGGTGCGGACGAGCTTCTGGGCCTGGTCAGCAGCCTGGTCCCGCTGGGCGCGGTAGGCATCGTGGCCAGCGTCGTACCGGTCAGCGACCCGGCCGCGGTCCCGCTCATGCTGGCCCTGCACGATGCTCTGGGAGAAGGCGCCACGCTGCCGGAGGCGCTGCTGGCCGCCCGCCGGACGGCGGACCGCGGCGACCCGCTGCAGCAGGCGACCGCGCACTCTTTCATCGCTCTTGGTGCTTGAGTGCATCGCTCTCGGTGTCCGAACCCGCCGCAGGGAAGCCGACGTCCCAAAAAAGTTTGCCTTACCGTGTATCAGGCGAGCGAGGAGATCCTCTGTCTATTTGAGGGTTGCGGTTCAGCATGCCTTGCAGGGACCTGCATGGTGGCAAGGGGCAGCCGTGCGTGATGATTCGTCGGTCAGCGCGCTGGTCGCCCGTGCCCGTGACGGGGACCAGCCCGCCTGGAACGAGATTGTGGAAAGGTATGCGCCGTTGGTGTGGTCCATATGCAACCGCTACCGGCTGAGCCGGCCGGACATCGATGACATCGGCCAGACCGTGTGGCTGCTCCTGGTCGAGCAGCTCGGAAACATCCGCCAGCCCGCGGCGCTGCCCGGATGGCTGGCCACCACCACGCAACGGGAATGCCTGCGCGTGCTGAGGGCAGCCAGCAGGTATGACAGCTTCGGATCGTCTGTCGATAACCAGGAGCTCCCTGATCAGTCCGCTCCGGTGATCGAGCAGGAGGTCATCGAGGCAGAATTGCACGCCGCACTGCGCACCGCCTTTGCCGGCCTGCCCGCGCGGTGCCGGCAACTGCTGTCGATGCTGCTCAGCGACCCGCCGCACTCGTACGCGGAGATCAGTGCCACCGTACCGATCGCCATCGGCAGCATCGGCCCGCAACGTGCCCGCTGCCTGGACAAACTGCGCCGCTCCCCGGCGCTCGCCGCGCTCAGCGATGTTGCGGTCGAAGGCGGCGAGGCCAGCGGCGCTCGGGCCAGCGAAACCGGAGGTGCACGCCGTGCGTAACATCGGAGACGACGAACAGCTCCTGGCCGCACTCCGGGAGGCGCTGGAAGCCGACGAAGCCGTCCCGCCCGAGTTCATCGAGCTCGGGAAGAACGCGTATGCCTGGCACAACATCGACGCGGAGCTGGCTCAGCTCACCTACGACTCCGTCCGCGAACCGGGTGCCCTGAGCCTGCGCGCCGAGGCCGCGTCGATCCGCGCCCTGACCTTCACCTCGGCGCACCTGACCATCGAGCTCGAGGTCAGTGAGGACTCGGTGCTGGGTCA
The DNA here is from genome assembly GCA_036496025.1 of Streptosporangiaceae bacterium. Classification (GTDB taxonomy): domain Bacteria; phylum Actinomycetota; class Actinomycetes; order Streptosporangiales; family Streptosporangiaceae; genus PALSA-505. Next base: position 1,620 of record DASXLW010000083.1, on the reverse strand, counting down.
GGTCGTCCCGGCGCAGTGCGGCATGATCGAGATCCAGGCCCGGGAGGGCACGACCGCCACCACGGACGCCGACGAGGTGGGCTGCTTTCTCATCCGCCCCATCCCCGACAGCCCGTTCCGGCTACGCTTCCGTACCGCGGACGGCTCGGACATCCTTACCGGATCCATCACGCTCTGATCCTCTCTTTCCTGGGTACGTTCCGTGTGACGTAGCCGAGGAGGAGTCGTGGAACTGACCGGCGACTGGCGCCGCGTACTGCGCGAGGAGGCTGACTCCTACGCTCGGCTAGCGCTGGCTAACATCAGGCGCGAGTTCCCCGCCAGCATGCATCACATGATGAAGGGGCCAGGCGATTTCCCGTACCGCCCGCGGGCCCGCACGCCGGTCTTCTACGGGAGTTTCGACTGGCACTCGTGCGTCCAGATGCACTGGCTGCTGATCAGGCTGCTGCGTACCGCGAATGACTGCGTGCCCGTGAGGGAGATCAGGTCGGTACTCGGCTCTCATTTCGAGCCGGTCGCGCTGGCGGCGGAAGAAGACTTCATCGCGAGCCCGGACAGCCTCGCCGAGCGTCCTCATGGCTGGGGCTGGGCGCTCGCGATGATCCATGAGACGACGGACTGGGACGATCCGTCCGGCCGGAAGTGGGCGGCCACCCTGGCCGGGCTGGCCGACAAGCTCCGCGGCCGTTTCCTAGAATGGCTACCCAAGGCCGCCTACCCCGTCCGGCACGGGGTGCACGCCAACAGCGCGTTCGGGATGTCGCTGGCCCTGCCGTACGCGGTCGCCCAGGCGCGGGACGGGGATCCGGCACTGCTGGAGGCAATCACCGACAAGGCGCTCGCGTGGTTCGGCCAGGACATGCTCTATCCAGCCGACCTGGAGCCGTCCGGGCACGACTTCCTCTCGCCCGCCCTCACCGAGGCCGAGCTGATGGCCCGGGTGCTGCCCGGGGACGAGTACGCCGAATGGCTCGGCGTGTTCCTGCCGGGGATCAAGCGGGGCGAACCGATCTCGCTCTTCACCCCCGTGGCCGTGCCGGATCCGAGCGACGGCGATTTCGCGCACCTGCACGGGCTGAACGCGAGCCGGGCCTGGTGCTGGCGCCGGCTGGCCGAGGCTCTGCCCGAAGGCGACCCCCGCACCGATGCCGCCGTTCTGGCCGCTCGCGCGCACGCGAAGGCCGCCCTGCCGTACGTGGTCGGGGGCGACTACATGGTCGAGCACTGGCTCGCGGCCTACGCCGTCCTCATGCTCAGCTAGGCCGAGACACCGCCTGACCTCCCGGGAGTGATCGGCCATCGGCCGCGGGCCCGGTATGGCATCCTGTGGCAGGCACGAGGAGGTGATCGGCGATGAGCCGAAGCGACGAGATCGACCCGGTCCTCGCGGATCTGGCCGCACCGCCCGAGGCGGGCCGCGACGAGCCCGAGGAACTGCTGGTCGAGGAGATCTCGATCGACGGCATGTGCGGTGTGTACTGAAAGCGCGGGTACCGAGCAGGCCGCGGCCTTCCAGCCCGGTGCGGCCTATGAGAAGCATCCGCGGGTGGCGATCAGGCCCGAGGAGTTCGGCGGGCTGGCCTACCACTATGACCACCGCCGCCTGGTGTTCCTGAA
>DASXLW010000082.1:0-4942 GCA_036496025.1 Streptosporangiaceae bacterium | reverse complement strand
CGACGCGGTTACCGGCCCACCGCAGGTGGCGGGGGATCCCGCACTCCTGCTGTGGGTGCACGGGGCGCTGGTCGACTCCGTACTGGCCGCCGGCAACCTGGTCGGGACCGCGCTTTCCGCCGCCGACAGCAATCGCTACGTTGCGGAGATGGTGACCGCCGCCGAGCTCACCGGCGTGCCGCGCCGGCTGGTGCCCTCTAACGTCCCAGCGCTTGACCTGTACATCGCGTCGGTCCGGCCCGGCCTGCGCTGCACGCCCGCGGCCACCGAATCGATGGCCCGCCTGCTGGATCCACGTGGCCTGGATGAGGGCACCGCGGAGATCTGGCAGGACGTCCGCGACGCCGCGATCGCCGCGCTCCCGCGTTGGGCGCGGCAAATGTACGGCTTCGGCGCAGCACCGTCCCTCACACCCGGCCGCCGGACCGAAATCCGGCAGTCGCTCGGCGTCCTTGACGCCATGCTCCGCGGCCAGCCCGGCGTGCTTGAGGCGCGGCAACGGATCACCCGGCGGATGCGCGTGGCGCGGCCCGCATGAAGCTCGTCAAGCTCACCGGGGCAGTGTGATGCACGTCGCGCCCCTCCCGCGCTGCCCTGCCTGAACACGCCAGTTCTCCTATGCGTGTTAGTAGATGGAAGTGAAATTACCGTCGCAGCGCGCGCAAGTACAGCTGGCCCGCATGATCATGCCCTGGCCGGACCGTCTTTCCTACTAACCAAATTAGTAAATAGTGCCCAGTCGACACACCAAGGAGCTGACCATGCGACACCCGAGAATCATCATCGCCAGTATCGGCGTGGCCGCCGCGGCCGCCATCGGCGGCGGAGTCGCCGCCGCCGCGACCAGCCCGCCCGCTGCCAGCCAGCCCGCCACCGCTGCCGTGCGCACCGCGCAGACGACCGTCGGCGGCAAGACCGAGACCATCCTGGTCAACAGCCAGGACCTGCCGCTGTACTTCTACCCGCCCGACACGGCGGCGAAGTCGGCCGTCACCGAAGGACTGGCGGCGCTGTGGCCACCGCTGACGTCCGCGTCACCGGCCGCCACCGGGCTGACCGGCAAGCTCGCCGCAGTCAGCGACGTCTACGGTCACCAGGTCACCTACAACGGGCACCTGCTGTACACCTTCCTTGACGATCACGCCGGTCAGGTGTCTGGCCAGGGAGTGCAGGGCTTTTTCGTGGCCACGCCCGGCCTCGCGCCGATCGCCGGCTCCTCAGCGTCGACAGGTACGGTCCCGGCCGCTTCGTCCGGCAACGGTTACGGCTACTGAGGCGGCCTGGTGTCCCGGTCCGCTGGCTCCGTCCGGTTGAGCGGTGCCGACGGCCTGAGCCCGGACACGCGGGCATGACATTCACCAGATTCGCATCAGGGAGGAAGCGCATGGCGCGGATGGCGGCCGCCGGTGTCGCACTGGCGGGGGTGACGGCACTGGCGGCCGCCGGGGTGGCCGAGCGGGCCACGGTGGCCGCGTCGTTCACGGTTCTTGGCCACCTGCACTGGCTCTGGATCCCGGCCGCCCTCCTGCTTGAATCCGCGTCCATGGCCGCCTTCGCGATCATGCTGCGCGGGCTTCTCGCGGCAGGCGGCGCCAGCGTGGGTATCCGTGCGATGCTGGCCACCACCTACGCGGCCAACGCGGTGTCGGTCTCGGTTCCGCTGGCCGGGCCCTCCCTGGCCACGGCCTTCACGTTCCGCCGCTTCACCCGGCAGGGCGCGGATGCCCCGCTGGCCGGCTGGTCGCTGCTGGCCGGCGGGGTGATCTCCTCGGCCGCGGCGGCCCTTATCGTGGTCGGCGGCGCGCTGGCGTCGGGGAACGCCCCGCTCGCAGCGGCCACTGTTCCCGTCGGCGCGCTCGCCGTAGCCGCCCTTCTCGCGACGGTCGTGGCCGTGCGCCGCCCGCGGCTGCGGGCCGCGCTCGAGCGGCCGGCCGCCTGGATGCTCCGGCAGGGATCCCAGATGCTGCGACGCCCCGCCGCCGATCCCGTCTCGACCATCCGGGCCTGGGCGCAGCGACTGGGTTCACTCCGGCTTCCTCCGTCCGGGTGGATAACGGCGACCGGCCTGGCCCTGGCCAACTGGCTCGCCGACGTGGCGGTCCTCGCCGTGAGCATCCGCGCCGCCGGTGCCACCGTCCCCTGGCATGATCTTCTGCTGGCCTACGGCGCGGGCATTGCCGCACAGAGCCTCAACATCACGCCCGGTGGCCTGGGGGTCGCCGAGGGATCGCTCAGCCTGGCCCTGGTAGCAACCGGGCTGGGGGCCAGTCGGGCACTGGCGGCGGTCCTGCTCTACCGGCTCGCTAGTTTCTGGCTGGTCGCACTGGCCGGATGGCTGGTCGTGTTCTGGCTCCGGCGTCCCCGGGCGCCCGGCGGTCTCGGTCCTCCGCCGAACCGCGCGGTCCCCCGGTCCTGTCGGCCCGCCGGGCTCGGTGGTCACGAGCTGGTGCTGCTGCACGGGCAGCCGGGCTCGCCCGCCGACTGGCAGCTGGTCGCCGGACAGCTGCCCGTGCAGCTCCACACCGTCGCCGCCGACCGGCCGGGTTACGGCTCCAGTCGGCTTCCGGCGGGCGGGTTCGCCGCCAACGCCCGCGCCGTCCTCGACGACCTGGACTCGCGCGGCATCACGCGCGCGGTGCTGGTAGGGCACTCCTACGGTGGCGGGGTGGCGCTGTCGGCGGCGAGCCTGGCCCCCGGCCGGGTAGAGGCGGTGATCCTGCTCGCGAGCGTCGGCCCGGGGTGCCTGACCGGCTGGGACAGGCTGCTCGCGGCACCGGGCGCTGGCCGGCTGTGCGCGCAGGTGGCGTGGCAGCTGACGCCGTGGATGGCGCGGGCCCGGCTGGCCGGAATCGCCCGGCGGCGGGGCTGTCCGCTGCGGCCGGACGAGTACGTCAACTGGCAAGTCTGGGGCCACGCGGGCCGTGGACGCCACCGCCTCTGGCGTACATTCCTGACCGAGCAACGTGCCCTGCTGCACGAGCTCGGCGTGCTGGAGCGCGCTATCGGGTCGGTTCGGGCGCCGGTTCTCGTGCTCGCCGACCCCAAGGACAGCGTGGTTCCCTTCGAAACCGCGCGCCTGCTGGTACGCGCCCTGCCGGATGCTCGCCTGCAGCTCGTCGAGGGCGCGGGTCATCACCTGCCCAGGCGAGCCCCGAAGGCCGTCGCCGATGCGATCGTCGCGTTCCTGGCCGCGACCCAGATCGCTGACGTCCCGATCACTTCATGACCACGCGGCCGTGGAAGGCCCCTGATGTGCCAGCTCGCCCTTAAGTCACGCTTAGGCCGCGCCGTCGCGATCCGCTGTGACCAGCGCGGCTTCACGTACCACGTCGACGTCGCCTCGGTCCGATCTGGCGGCCAGATCCCCGGTCCCGTGATCTACGGGGAGGCACGCACCTAGGCGTGTCATGATCAGGTGAGAAAGGGGACACCCGTGCGGTACCTGATCGTTGCCGAGGCTTATCGGGACCTGGAGCAAGTCAGCAGCCGGCTGGCACTGACGGAGCGGCTGGCCGCGCTGCTCGCGCAGACCCCGGCCGCGCTCCTGCCCACCATGTGCTACCTGTGCCAGGGGCTGATCGCACCGGAGTTCGCCGGGGTAGACCTCGGCCTGGCCGAGAAGCTCGCCGCCCGCGCCGTGGCCACCGCGGTCAGCACCGACACCGCGCACGTCGCCGCCCTCGTGCGGGAGACCGGCGACCTGGGCCAGGCCGCGGAGCGGCTGCTGACCCGGCCCGTCACCGCGGCCGACGGCCAGGCGCCCAGCCTGGACGTCACCGAGGTCGTGCGCACGCTGCGCGAAATCGCCGTCGCCGAGGGAGCGGGCTCGCAAGGCCGCAAGCTCGAGCTGCTGGCCGGGCTGCTGACCCGGGCCACCCCGCTGGAGGCCCGCTACCTGCTGCGCCTGGTGACCAGGAACCTGCGGCTCGGCATCGGCACGCCCACCATCCTGGACGCCCTCGCCCAGGTGCACGCGGGCGGCAAGGCCGCCCGGCCGGTGCTCGAGCGCGGCTACAACATCTGCTGCGACCTCGGCAAGGTCGCCGCCACCTTGGTGAGCGGCGGGCTGGCCGCGGTGGAAGGGCTGCGGGTACAGCCGGGGAACCCGGTACGGGTCATGCTGGCCCAGCGGCTGTCCGACGCCGACCAGATCCTGGCCCGGCTGGGCGGGCGGTGCGCGGCCGAGTACAAGTACGACGGCATCCGGGTCCAGGCCCACCGCACGGCCGACGGGACGATAGAGCTGTTCACCCGGCGGCTTGAGGAAATATCCGACCAGTTCCCCGATGTCGTCGAACTGCTGGCGGGCCTGCGGCCGGCCGAGGCGATCCTCGAAGGGGAGATCGTCGCCTACGACGCGGCCGCCGGCGAGCTGCGGCCGTTCGGCGAGGTCATGCTGCGGCGCCGCAAGCACGGCATCGACCAGGCCGTCCAGGACGTCCCCGTGGGCCTGTTCTGCTTCGAGCTGCTCTACGCCGACGGCCACGACCTGACCATGCTGCCCTACCCGCAACGGCGCGCCGCACTCGAGGCAGCCTTGACCCTTTCCCCCCGGCTCCGGCTCACCACCGCCGCCGAGATCACCGACCCCGCAGCGCTCGACGCCATGTTCGCCCAGGCGGTCACCGACGGATGCGAGGGCCTGGTGTGCAAGTCAACCGGCCCGGACTCCGCCTACCAGGCCGGCGCACGCGGCTGGCAATGGATCAAGCTCAAAAGGGACTACCGGACCGAGCTGTCCGACACCGCCGACCTGGTCGTCATCGGCGCGTTCGCCGGACGCGGCCGCCGCACCGGCGTTTACGGCGCGGTGCTGCTCGCCGCCTACGACGCGGACGCCGACATGTTCCGCGCCGTGACCAAGTGCGGCGCCGGGTTCACCGACGCCGACCTGGCCGCGCTGCCCGCCCGGCTCGCACCGCTGCTCATCCCGGACAAGCCC
>DASXLW010000081.1:0-13057 GCA_036496025.1 Streptosporangiaceae bacterium | reverse complement strand
CGGCGCACCGTGCTCGTCTTCGCGGACAGCTTCGACCTGGCCACGCTGGCCGCGCTGCGGTACGCGCGGAGCCTGCGACCGACCACCCTGCGCGCGGTGCACTTCGTCATCGACAGCGCCCGGGCCGACAAGCTGCGCCGGGACTGGACCCAGGCCGACCGCGGTGTCGCGCTGGAGTTCATCGACGCCCCGGACCGCCGGCTGACCCGGGCCGCCGCGGACCTGGTCTGCCAGGAGACCGCTGATCCCGGCACGCACGTGACCGTGATCCTGCCCCGGCGCAGCTACTCACCGTTGCTCGGCCGGTTCCTGCACGACCGCACCGCGGACAAGATCGCCCGCGTGGTCAGCCAGATCCCGCGGTCGGCGGCCACGATCATCCCCTACGACGTGCAGAGCCGGGTCGAGGTGCTGCACGAGCGGGAGACCGTGCGGGCCGCAGGGGGGAAAGCCGCGGCCCAGCCCGCGGCGGCGGGGAACGGAGTCGGAGCGGGCGGGGCGGGAGCCGAAGGGACCGTGCCCGGCGGGATGGTCCAGCCCGGCGCGGCGGCGGCCGGCGGCCCGGCCCAGACGTCACCCGACGGCAAGCGGAAGGCCGACAATGAGGACTACGGGCACCCGGTGCCGTCCGCCATCTGCACTCCGATCGGCAGCCTGACCCGGCCGGGCCGGGCCACCGTGGAGGGCCGGGTGCACAGCGTGGAGATCCGCCCGGCGGGCGGGAGCAGCGTGCTGGCCATCACGGTGACCGACTCCACCGGCCAGTTGACCGCACTGTTCTACGGCCGTTCTCATATCGCCGGCCTCGAGCCGGGCGTGAGAATCCGGCTGACCGGTGCGTTCGGCATCCGCGACGGGCTGCCGGGGATGATCAACCCCACCTACGAACTGCTGTCGCCGGGGTGATGGCGGGCGCGGCGGGCATCAGCGTCCGCACCGGTCAGGCGTTCGCGTCGTCATCCCCGGAAGTCCTGCGGTCCCCAGGCTCGGGGGACCCTGACGGCAGCAGATCGTAGGTGGGGTTGACCATGAACGGGCGGTCTGCGCGGATGCCGACCGTGCCGCGGAACCTCACCCGCGAGCCGCAGATGACCCCGGGAATGCTGGAGCGGCCGTAGAACAAGGCGGTCAGCTCGCCGGTGGAGTCCGCGATGTCGTACGCGAGCACCGAGTTGCGCTCCACCGGGCGGATCTCCACGCTGCGCACCCGGCCCTCCACGGTGGCCCGGCCCGGCTTGTTGAGCGTGCCGATCGGAGTAACCCCCGGCGGCGGCGCCGGCCGCTCATAGTCGGTCATGTCGCCGGGCGCCAGGCCGCCGACCTTGTCCTTGCGGTCCTTGCGGTCCTTGCGTTCCTTCCGGTCCCTGCCGGGCGCGCGCAGCTGACCCGGCCGCGCCAGGCCTGTGCGCGGCTGGCCGTCGCCCGGCTGGCCCTCGCCCGGGTGGCCGTCGTCCCGCGGGCCGTCCGGCTTCCCGGCGTCCTGCTGGCCGTCCTGGCCGTCCGGGTGGGGGCCGGCGCCCTGCGGTACCGGGGGGCCGGTCTTCGCTGCCGCCGCGGCCTGCCGCTGCTGCAGCACCTCCACCCGGCTCGATACGTCGAACGGGATGATCGTGGCCGCGGAGCGGGGGATACGGCTGACCGCTCCGGCGATCTTGTCCGCGGTCCGGTCGTGCAGCAGCCGGCCGAGCAGCGGCGAGAAGCTGCGCCGGGGCAGGATCACGGTCACGTGCGTGCCGGGATCCGCAACCTCCTCGCTGACCAGTTCGGCCGCGGCCCGGACCAGCCGCCGGTCCGGGACGTCGATGAAGTCGAGCACGACGCCGCGGTCCGCGCGCAGCCACTGCTGACGCAGCGTCTCGGCCCGGGCGCTGTCGATGACGAAATGCACCGCGCGCAGGGAGGTCGGTCGCAGGCTCCGCGCGTACCGCAGCGCGGCCAGCGTGGCCAGGTCGAAGCTGTCCACGAGCACGAGGACCGTGCGACGGGAGTAGGCCGCGGGCGGCGGCGGCTGGCGCTCGCTGATCGTGGAGAGCACCTCGGCCTCCATCCCGTACTCCCGGTTCAGCCGGATCAGCGCGGGCACCCCCACGGCGAACAGCACGACCACGATCCAGGCGCCCTCGGTGAACTTGACCACCGCGAAGATCGCCACGACGACCGCGGTGAGCACGCCGGCCGCCGCGTTGATGATCAGCCGCCGCCGCCAGCCCGGCTCCTTGTGCCTGTGGTGGTACTTGGCCATGCCGAAGCCCGCCATGGAGAACGCGGTGAACACGCCGATCGCGTAGAGCGGCACCAGGTCGTTGACCTTCGCACCGCGGATGATGATCAGCGCGATCGAGACCACGGTCAGCACGATGATCGCGTTGGAGAACACCAGCCGGTGCCCGCGCTTGAGCAGCCACCGGGGCAGGAACGCGTCTCCCGCGACGTAGCTGGCCAGGAACGGGAACCCGTTGAAGCTGGTGTTCGCCCCGGTGAACAGGATCAGCGCGGTGGCCGCCTGGAGCAGGTAGAACAGCACCCGGCCGAACCCGCCGCCGAAGGCGGCGGCCGCCTCCTGCGCGAGGACGGTCGGGGCCCCGGAGGTCCGGGGGGTGGCGTAGGTCACGTGCGCGAGCCAGGAGATCCCGGCCACCAGCGTGCCCAGGATGACGCCCTCGGCGACCAGCACCCGCCGGGCGTTGATGCCCTCCGGCGGGCGGAACGCGCCGACCGCGTCGCTGACCGCCTCGATGCCGGTCAGTGACGCACCGCCGTTGGCGAACGCCCGGAGCAGGGTGAAGATCATGGCCACGCTGATGATGCCGGCGGTACCGCTGCCGATCGGGAAGGTGCCGGGGAGCGCGTGCGGGTGGTATTTGTGCAGGTCGCCGAAGATCTCCTTGACCAGGCCGACCACGATCAGCAACAGCACCATGGCGACGAAGAGGTAGGTCGGCACGGCGAACGCCTTGCCCGCCTCCCGGAGGCCGCGCAGGTTCCCGAAGCAGATCACCAGGATCACGCCGATCGTGATCTCCAGGCTGGCGGGGCCCAGGGCCGGGAACGCGGACACCACGGCGGCGGTGCCCGCCACCGTCTGCACGGCCACCGTGACCACGTAGTCGATCAGCAGCGCCACGGCGGCGATCTGCGCCACCCGCGGGCCGAAGTTCTCCCTGGCCACCACGTAGGAGCCACCCGGCCTGATGTAGACCATCACCACCTCGCGGTAGGACAGCACCACGAGCAGCATGACGAACAAGATGACCAGGGTCATCGGCAGGATCAGCGTGAAGGCGGCCAGCCCGGCCAGCGGGAGCAGGGCGATGAGGATTTCCTCGGTGCCGTAGGCCGAGGAGGAGATGCCGTCCGGCGACAGCACGCCCAGCGCGACGGGATTGGACAGCCGCTGCTCGGAGAGCTGCTCGTTGACCAGCGGCCTGCCGAGCAGGCGGCGCTTGACCGAATATCCCAGGCTGTCCGGGGCAGGAGCGCGCCCGCCGAGCAAATCTGCCGCCCTGCGCATGGCCACGACTCCTAGTCCTCCCCGTCAATAGTGTCCCTGGCTTTCATATCACCGCTATACCAGTGCTCTACGCCGTCGTATCCCGGTCCGTCATGACCTGACATGGTAGGGATCTCGTGATTGCTCACCGAGGGAGCGCAGCGATGACCGCGACGCCGGCCGCCGCCCCCGCCCCGGCGGCGGAAGGCAGCCAGACCCTGAGGCTGTCCGAGCTGCTGAGGCGCCCGCTCACGGCCCGCGACGGGGAGTCGCTCGGCCGGCTGTCCGACGTCATCGTCCGGCTGCGGGGTGCTGGCTACCCGCTGGTCACCGGGCTGGTCGGCACGGTCGGCGGGCGAGGAGTCTACATTCCCATCGAGCAGGTCAGTTCCTTCGACGGTGACGAGCTCAGGCTGACCAGCGCCCGGCTCGACCTGCGCAGGTTCGAGCGCCGCGAGGGCGAGGTGCTGCTGCGTGCCGACGTGCTAGGGCACCGGCTGATCGACGTCGAGCGCGCCCGCCTGGTCCGGGCGGCTGACCTGCAGCTCGCCCTGGACGGTGAATGGGTGCTGTCCGGGGTGGCCACCAGGCGCCGCCCCGGCCGGTTGTTCGCGCGGCTCGGCCTGGGCCGGCCCCGGCAGCCGGACCGGGAGGTTTTCGAGGACCAGGGGAAGTTCGAGGCGCTGATCGGTCACGCCGGGAGCGCGGTGCTGCGCGGCCCGTTCGCGCGGATCCGGCTGCTGAGACCGGCCCAGATCGCTGACCTGCTCGAGGAGGCGTCCAAGGACGAGGAAACCGAGATCCTCGGCCGGGTGCATGCCGACCCGGAACTAGAGGCTGACGTCTTCGAGGAACTTGACGACGAACGGGCCACCCGGCTGCTCGGCGCGCGGTCCGACCAGGAGATCGCCGGGGTGCTCAGCCGGATGCGCGCCGACGACGCGGCCGACGCGATCGCCGAGCTCCCGCAGCGGCGCCGCGAGCCGGTCCTCGACCTGCTGCCGGCCGGCCAGCGCGCCAAGGTGCTGACCTTGATGGGCTTCAACCCCACCAGCGCCGGCGGCCTGATGGGCGTGGACTACCTCGCGCTGCCGGCCGGCACCCCGGTGGGCGAGGTGCTCGCCGCGGTCCGCCAGGCCGTGCACCTGCAGCCGGAAGCGCTCACCAGCGTGCACGCGCTCGGCGAGCAGGGGCGGCTGCGCGGGGTGGCCCGAGTGGTCACGCTGGTTCAGGCCGATCCTGGTGCGCTGCTCGGCGACGTCAGCGATACCGATCCGGTCCGGGTCGGCCCGGACACCGACGTGGTGGACGTTGCGGTGCTGATGAGCGACTACAACCTGATCACGATCCCGGTAGTGGACGACGGCTGTCACATGCTCGGTGTCATCACGGTCGATGACGTGCTGGAGGTCACCCTGCCCGAGGACTGGCGTCGCCGCGAGGCCGCCGAGCCGCCGGACGCACACCCCGGACAGGCTCAGTGACGGGGCAGCCTCGCTAGCCCACGGTGCCCGCGCCGCGCAGGGCAGCGATCTGCTCGCCGGACAGCCCCAGCTCGGCGAGCACCGCGCTGGTGTCCGTCCCCGGCACGGCCGGCGGCCGCGGCGGCTCGCATTCTGTCCGGCCGAACCGCGGCGCCGGAGCCGGCTGCGGCGTTCCGTCATCGCCGGTCAGGAACGTGCCGCGCGCGGCGTTGTGCGGGTGTCCGGGAGCCTCGGACGGAGTCAGGACGGGAGCCACGCACGCGTCGGACCCGGCGAACCTCTCGGCCCACTCATCCCTGGTCCGCTTCCCGAACGCCTCGACGAACCGTTCCCGCAGCACCGGCCAGCCGGACCGGTCGTACTGGCCGGGCAGGCCGGCGGCGTCGAGCTCGAGCCCGGCGAGCAGGTCGGCGTAGAACTTCGGCTCCAGCGCGCCCACCGCCACGTGACGCCCGTCCGCGGTCTGATAGGTGTCATAGAACGGTGCGCCGCCATCCAGCAGGTTGGTGCCCCGCTCCTCCTGCCATAGGCCGCGGCCGAGCAGGCCGTACAGGAACGAGTTGAGCAGGGCCGAGCCGTCCACCATGGCCGCATCGACCACCTGGCCGAGGCCGGAGCGTTCGCGCTCGACCAGTGCCGCGAGCACGCCGACCGCCAGCAGCATCCCGCCGCCGCCGAAGTCGCCGACCAGGTTGAGGGGCGGAACCGGGCGCTGGCCGGCCCGCCCGATCCCGTGCAGCACTCCGGACACGGCGATGTAGTCGATGTCATGCCCGGCCGTCGGCGCGAGCGGGCCCTGCTGCCCCCACCCGGTCATCCGGGCGAATACCAGCCGCGGGTTGCGCTCCAGGCACACGCCCGGGCCGAACCCGAGGCGCTCGGCCACCCCCGGGCGAAACCCCTCCACCAGCACGTCAGCCCGCTCCGCCAGCCGCAGCAGCAGCCGGACACCCGCGGGGTCCTTGAGGTTAAGGCCGATCGACCGGCGACCGCGGGCGAGCGGGTCGGCGGGCGCCTCGGCATCAGGCCCGGCGGCCTCGGCGCGGTCGACCCGCAGCACCTCCGCGCCCAGATCCGACAAGACCATGCACCCGAACGGCGCCGGGGCGAGGCTCGCGATCTCGACGACTCGCACACCGCGCAATGGCCCCATCCGACCGCCTCCTCGCATTGACCCGCCATCCTACGGTCGGCCGCGGGTTGGCTCACTGGACGCGATCTCGTTGGCCCCCAGTTACCCGTGGGCCTTGTGGTGCTTGCGGCCGGTTGGCAGACTTCCTGCGACTCACGGCGCGGCGACAGGAGGATCACCATGGGCATGCGGGATATCGCCCCGGAGGGCGGCCAGGGCCCGACCCGGCGCGGGCTGCTGATGGCAGGGCTCGCCGCCGGGACGGCGGCCGGCACGGGCGCCTGGCGCGCGGCCGGGCCGGACCGGCCGGCTGGGGTGCCGTCGCGCGCCGCCGAGGCCGGCCGCAAGCTGCGCAAGCCCGGATCGCTGCCCTACCCGGACCGGCCGGCCGGCCGGGACACGCTCCCGTTGATCCGGCACATCGTGGTGCTCATGATGGAGAACCACTCCTACGACAACAAGCTCGGCATGCTGAACCGGCCCGGCGCAGACGGCTTCACCATCGGCAAGAACGGCAAGCCGACCGCGACCAACCCGTACCAGAACGGCAAGATCCAGCATGCGTTCCGGATGCCCACCACCTGCCAGCTGAGCGGCCAGCCGGCCCAGGACTGGCTGGACAGCCACATCCAGTACGACCACGGCAAGCTGGACGGCTTTGTCGAGTCCGGCAGCGGACCGGTGTCGATGGGGTACTGGCAGCAGCAGGACCAGCCCTTCTACTACTCGCTGGCCTCGACCTTCCCGATCGCGGACCGGTACTTCTGCTCGATGCTGGGCCAGACCTTCCCGAACCGCCGCTACCTCATGGCCGCCACCTCGCTCGGCATGGTGAACGACACTCTGCCGTCCGGGACCCCGGCGCGCGGAACGATCTTCGACCTGCTCGACGCGCACCACATCACGTGGCGGAACTACTACTCCACGACGCCGTCCACGCTGTTGTTCCCGAGCGTCTACTTCGCCAACTTCGGCACCAAGGTCCTCCCGCTGGCTCAGTTCTTCCAGGACGCCGCCAGCGGCCACCTGCCCGGCTACTGCATCATCGACCCCGACTACAGCACGCACTCCGAAGAGAACCCGCAGAACATCGCGCTCGGCGAGGCGTTCGCGGCGCAGGTCGTCCGGGCAGTCATGTCCGGCCCGGAATGGGCGTCCACGCTGCTGATATGGACCTACGACGAGCACGGCGGCTACTACGATCACGTGCCGCCGCCGAAGGCGATCCCGCCCGATGACATCCCGCCCGAGGTGCCGAAGGGGGAGGTCTTCGAGGGGTTCGGTCGCTACGGGTTCCGGGTGCCGTGCGCGGTGGTCTCGCCCTGGGCGCGGCGCAACTACGTCTCGCACCGGATCTTCGATCACGCCAGCATCTGCAAGCTGGTGGAGACCAAGTGGAACCTGCCCGCGATGACGTTCCGGGACGCCAACGCCAACAACATGCTCGACCTGCTGGACCTGAAGCGCCCGGCGTTCATCAAGCCGCCGAAGCTGGCCGGCCCGCTCTACAACACCGACGCCAACGCGGTGCTGTGCAGCATCCTCGGGCCGGGAACCATCCCCCCGCCCGGGTCGGTCACCTAGCCGCCAGCGTCGGCCCCCGGCTCAGCGAACCGGGCAAAGGCCTGCAGGTTGGCCAGGCTCTCCCCGCGCCTGGACCGCCACGCCCATTCCCGCCGGATGGACGAGGCGAAGCCGAGTTCGAGAGCGGTGTCGAAGTTGTCGTCGCTGTAGCTGAGCACACAGCCGAGCAGCCGATCGATCTCGGTCGCCGTCACGCTGCTCAGCGGCAGCCGCCCGACCAGGTAGACGTCGCCGAGCGGATCGAGGGCGAAGTGCACCCCGTACATCCGCGCGCCCCGCTCCAGCAAGAATCGGTAGAAGCGGGCGTGATTCTCGTCCGGCTGGCGGCAGAAGAACGCCTCGACGTGCAGGCTGTGCGCCGCCACGATCAGCCAGGTCATCGTGGCGAGCTTGTGCTGCCCGGCCAGCTTGACCAGGTAAGCCCCGGGCCTGGGGTTCTCGTAGTCAAGTCCGAGGTCGGCCAGGGCGGCCTCGATGACCGCGTCCGACGCCTGCCCGCTCGCGCCCGGCCTCACGCGTCCACCGCGGCCACACTGTTCATGACCCCGGTATATACCCCCATGAGCTGATCGACCGCGCCGGTCCAGCTGAACCGGGCGGCGTGCTCGATCGCGCCGGCCGACAGGACGGCGAGTCGTCCGGGCGAGGCGATCAGGTCCCGCACCGCGCGGGCGTAGCCCGCCGGATCATGGCCCGGCACCAGCACGCCGGACACCCCGTCCCGCACCGCGGTGCGCAGGCCGCCGACGGCCGCCGCAACTACCGGCGTGCCGCACGCTTGCGCCTCCACCGCGACCAGGCCGAACGATTCCGAATAGGACGGCACGAGCACGGCGGTCGCCGCCCGGTACCAGTCGGCCAGCTCCGGCTGCGGGCAGGGCGGCTCCAGCCGGATCACGCCGGAGATGCCGAGAACGGCCGCCAGTTCCGCGAGCTGATCAGGGTCGGCCCGCCCGGCGCCGCTCGGGCCGCCGACGAAGGCCACGACCAGCCGGCCGGCCAGCGGCGGATCGTCGCGGATCAGCCGGGCGGCAGCGTGCAGGAGCAGGTGCGGCGCCTTGAGCGGCTGCACCCGGCCGGCGAACATGAGCACCACGGCGTCCTCCGGCAGGCCGAGCCGGCGCCGCGCCGCGCGCTGTGATCCGGGCCGGAACACCGTCAGGTCGACTCCGGGATTGACGGTCGCGACCCGGGACGGGTCCGCCCCGTACAGGCCGACCAGCTGGTCCGCCTCGGCCGCCGTGTTGGCCACCAGCCGGTCCGCGGCCGCGATCACCTCCGCCTCGCCGCAGATCCTGGTCTTGGGCTCGGCCGCGTCGCCGGTGGCCAGCGCGGCGTTCTTCACCTTTCCCAGGGTATGCATGGACTGCACGAGCGGCACACCCCAGCGCACCTTCGCCACCGCCCCGACCTGGCCCGACAGCCAGTAGTGCGCGTGCACGAGGTCATACCGTCCCGGCTCATAGGCGGCCTCGGCGCGCAGTACCCCCAGGGTGAAATGGCACAACTGGGCGGGCAGGTCAGCCTTGTCCAGCTCCTCGAACGGCCCGGCGATCACGTGCCTGACCAGCACGCCGGGAGCCAGTTCGGTCACGGGAGGCGCGTCTCGGCAGACCGCGCGGGTGAAGATCTCGACCTCGACGCCGCGCGCGGCCAGGCGCCGAGCCACCTCGACGACGTAGACGTTCAGGCCGCCTGCGTCGCCAGTTCCCGGCTGGTCGAGCGGCGACGTGTGGACGCTGATCGTCGCGATCCGCCGGGGAACGCGTCGCGGCACGGGCATTCACCTCCGACAGGGCAACCTTGCCGGGGTCGCATCCTGTTCCCGGCCGCCGGCCCGGCATCACTAAGCTCGCCGGTATGCGAACCCTGGTGCTGCTGCGGCACGGCGAAAGCGTCTGGAATTCGGCGGGCCTGTTCACCGGGTGGGTCGACGTCGGGCTGTCCGACAAGGGCAAGAAGGAAGCCGAGGGTGCGGGCACGCTGCTGCGCGACGCAGGACTGCGCCCCCGGATCCTGCACACTTCGGTGCTCACCCGCGCCATCCAGACCGCGAACAGTGCGCTCGAGTCCGCGGATCTGGTGTGGCTGCCGGTACGCAGATCCTGGCGGCTGAACGAGCGCCACTACGGCGTGCTGCAGGGCAAGGACAAGGCCCGAACGCGCCAGGAGTTCGGCGATGAGCAGTTCATGCTCTGGCGGCGGTCCTACGACGTGCCGCCGCCGCCGCTGCCCGACACCGATCCGCTGTCGCAGGCAGGCGACCCCCGGTATGCTGCGCTGCCGCCGGATTTGCTGCCGCGCACCGAGTGCCTCAAGGACGTGCTCGAGCGGCTGATGCCCTACTGGCAGGACGCGATCATTCCCGACCTGCTGACCGGGCAGACCGTGCTCGTGGTCGCCCACGGAAACTCGCTGCGGGCACTGGTTAAGCACCTGGACGGCATCTCGGACGAAGACATCTCCGAGCTGAATATCCCGACTGGCATCCCGCTGGTCTATGAGCTCGACGATGACTTCAGGCCGGTTACCGCGGGGGGCAGGTACCTTGACCCGCAGGCGGCGGCCGAGGCGGCCGAAGCGGTGCGAAATCAGGGCCGGTAGGCCACAATCTATGGTGTCTTAGTAGCAAAAGCGACGAAGCGCTGACCTAGCTGGCATGTGAACATTGCGAGAAGAGCCACGCCTGGACTTTGGGCCCTATGACCTGCTGAGCAGGGGCGCATACGATTTAGGCGTCGGTGTTGAGGTGGTCGCCGGGCGTGGCCGCGCTCGGGGGCCTGGCGACGGGAGCCGCCTTGGCCATGAACAGCCGCACCAGTGACGGTACGCGTGAGGCCCGGCGGGCTAGCCCTCATCCGGCCCGGCTGCCGGCCGGGATCGCGTCCGTTCTGTCCGTTCTTTCCTCCTCAGCCGTAGTTCTCGACAGCGAAGACCGGGTGCTGCGGGCGAGCTCGGCGGCACGTGCGTTCGGGCTGGTCAAGGGCGATCAGCTGCTCGTTGGCGAGTTGCTCGCCCTGGCCCGCCAGGTGCGCAGGGACGGCGAGATCCGCGAGGGCGAGATCGAGGTCACCGATCACAAGCACGGCGATCGCAGCACGAGCTTCGCGGTGCGCGTCGCTCTGCTCGGCGCTCCGCTCGGCGCTGCCGACGGCGGCGGCGGGCTGGTGCTGGTGCTGGCCGAGGACCAGACCGGGAGCCGGCGGGTGGAAGAGGTTAGGCGCGACTTCGTCGCCAACGTCAGCCACGAGCTGAAGACCCCGGTCGGCGCGCTGGCCCTGCTGGCCGAGACGGTCGAGGATGCCGCGGATGACCCGGAGGCGGTCCGGCGGTTCGCCGGCCGGATGCGCTACGAGGCGGCGCGGCTCACCAGCCTGGTGCAGGACTTGATCACGTTGTCCAGGATCCAGGCGGCCGAACCGGTGCCGGACCCGGCCCCGGTCAAGCTCGACGCGGTGGTGGCGGAGGCGCTGGACAGGTGCCGGATGAAGGCAGGCGCCCGGGGAATCGATCTCGTCGAGACCGCCGACAGCGGCCTGGTCGTCCTCGGTGACGAGGATCTGCTCGTCACCGCGCTGCGTAATCTGCTGGACAACGCGGTCGACTACAGTCCGGAGCACACCCGAGTCCTGGTGACCACGACCCGGGCGTCCGACTACACCGCGGAGATCA
Organism: Streptosporangiaceae bacterium; assembly: GCA_036496025.1. Classification (GTDB taxonomy): domain Bacteria; phylum Actinomycetota; class Actinomycetes; order Streptosporangiales; family Streptosporangiaceae; genus PALSA-505. The sequence goes on along the minus strand of DASXLW010000081.1, from coordinate 1,695 downwards.
GCGTGGCCGACCAGGGCATCGGGATCCCGGAGCGAGACCGGGAGCGGATCTTTGAGCGGTTCTACCGGGTCGACCCGGCCAGGTCGCGCGCCACCGGCGGCACCGGGCTCGGCCTGGCCATCGTGAAGCACGTCACCGCCGCGCACGGCGGCAACGTGACGGTCTGGAGCAAGGTGGGCGTCGGATCGACCTTCACGCTACGGCTGCCGCTGCGGCCGCTGCCCGCCGCCATGACAGCCAGCCAGGCCCCGCCCGCATCCCAACCGCTCAGGGAGGCAGTTCAGTGACACGCGTGCTGGTCGTCGAGGACGAGGAGTCATTCAGCGACGCCCTCTCCTACATGCTCCGCAAGGAGGGCTTCGAGGTGGCGGTCTGCCCCACCGGGCCCGACGCGATCGAGTCCTTCGACCGCAGCGGAGCGGACCTGGTGCTCCTTGACCTCATGCTGCCCGGGCTGCCGGGCAGCGAGGTCTGCCGGACGCTCAGGGAGAAGTCGAACGTGCCGGTGATCATGCTGACGGCCAAGGACAGCGAGATCGACAAGGTCGTGGGGCTTGAGCTTGGCGCCGACGACTACGTCACCAAGCCGTTCTCGTCCCGCGAGCTTGTGGCCCGGATGCGCGCCGTGCTGCGGCGCCGCGGCGAAACCGACGAGCAGGCGGCCTCGATCCTGGAGTCCGGGCCGGTGCGGATGGACGTGGACCGGCACGTGGTGACGGCGCGGAACGAGCAGATCCAGCTGCCGCTGAAGGAGTTCGAGCTGCTCGAGGTGCTGCTGCGCAACGCCGGGCGGGTGCTCACCAGGATGCAGCTGATCGACCGGGTCTGGGGTGCCGACTACGTCGGGGACACCAAGACGCTCGACGTTCACGTCAAGCGGTTGCGGGCCAAGATCGAGGCCGACCCGGCCACCCCGCGGCATATCGTCACCGTCCGCGGGCTGGGATACAAGTTCGAGCCCGTCGGCTGACCGCGGGCCATCCGGCCGGCGCTAAGAGGGGCTGGGAGACGGCGTGGCCGACGCAGCGGGCGACGCCGTCGGGGTCGCGCCCGGGCCGCTTGCCCCTTTTCCGTGCCTGGTGACGGACGGCGTCGGGGTCGGGGTCGGCGCGGGCGAGAACGTCGCGTAGTAGTCCGAGCGCGGGAAGACGGGGAGCGTCACCTTGACGTTGCCCGCGTTCATGAAGTGCAGGATGAGGGGGACCGTTCCCCCGCTCGGCAGCGGGTGGGTGAGGTTGGTCAGCACGATCCTGGGAACCGGGCCGGTCAGGTAGACGTCCTGCGCACTCGGCAGCGGGATCCCGCCGGGCGGCAGCTGGACCGACGCCGCGGTACCCGGAGCGGCGGCGCTCACCAGGCGGTCCGCGCCACCCATGTTGTACAGGGCGACGAAGACCCCCGCGTTCTGGCCGGCGGCCAGCGTCAATCCGATCGGCCCCCCCAGCACGAACCCGTCATTGATCTTGATCCCGTGAGCGACGATGTTCGCGGCGTCGTTGGCCGGGTGGTACTGGGTCTGGGTCGCGGCATGGTTGCCGGCTTCGCAGGCGGTCAGCCCGGCGGCCAGGCAGGCCGCGGCGACCACGACAGCGAGACGGCCGATGGGCCTGAACGGCCTGCGGCTTCGGCTCACTGGCTGCTCCTTGGGTGCGTGGCACGGGGACCGCAACGACGCACAGCGTAGCGGTCGCCCGG
>DASXLW010000080.1:0-73009 GCA_036496025.1 Streptosporangiaceae bacterium | reverse complement strand
CGGTTCAGGCTGGCTGGGGTGCTGGCCCGGGGGCTCGCGCTGATGCGACCAGACCGCTGGCACAGCATCGTCGGATTCACGGGCTCCTCAGCGTCATCCGGCGCGGGGCACCCGGCCACATCCAGGCCGCAGAGGAGTAAGCAATGATCAGATCAGTCACCCGGCTGGAAGCACGGAACCGCCGCCTGCGGATGCTGCTGGCCCTGCCGGCCGCCGCGGCGGCCGCGGCGGTAGTGGCGGCGTGCAGCTCGTCCGGCACTCCCTCCGGCGCCCCCTCCCCCTCGTCCGGCGGGGGCAGCAGAGCGCACATGGTGGCGGCCGCGGGCAGCCTGAAGACCGCCAAGATCGGCGGCGCGACAGTGCTGACCAATGTCAAGGGCTTCGCTGTTTACTCGTTCACCCCCGACACCATGACGAAGTCAGACTGCACCGGCGCCTGCGCCGCCGCCTGGCCACCGGTGAAGGGGCCGGCCACCGCCGGGGTGGGTCTCACCGGCAAGCTCGGCACGATCAAGCGCCCCGACGGCTCGACACAAGCCACTTACAACGGTCACCCTCTCTACACCTTCATCAAGGACACCGGCCCGGGCACGGACAAGGGCAACGGCGTCAACGCGTTCGGTGGGCTGTGGCACGCGCTCACCGCGTCGGGTTCAGCAGTGCCCGCGTCCATCTCGTCCGGCAGTTTGTCCCATCACCACCATTCCCCGGCGACGCACGCCGCGGTTACGACGCCACCCGCGCCCCCGGCCACGGCACCTGCCCAGCCCGCGAATCCCATCCCGCAGGGCAACGGCGGCGACCATGACGCTGACAACAACGGCGGCCCCAGTGACGGCGACGGCAACATCTAGCCGTCGCCCGCAGTACGCGAGAGATGCCGCCATGGTCCAGCTCCCGGTGCGGGACCACCGGCCCGGCGCAGCGATGATAGGAGACCAGTGACCGCCAGGACGACGAGGCGCGGCTGGTACGCGCTGGCCGCGATTGCCGCCACGGCCGCCGCCGCTATCACAATCGTCGCGTTCGCCCTGCCCGGGCGCTCGCCAGGGCGGTCGTTCCCTCCGCTGGTCCCGGCGGCGGCGCCGGCTGGGTGGCCACATCTCGGGCTGCCCAACGGGACCGCGGTGCTGTCCTACCCGCCCTCGCTGCGACCGCTCGCGGGGGATACGGACGCCGTGTCCGCCGCCTGGCTCAGCCCGGGCGGTGCAATCCAGCTCTACCTCAACGCCACGCCCCGCCAAGGCGCAGAGCGCCGGCAGCACTGGGCCGCATTCCGGCTGAGACTGCTGCGGTCCGACGACGCCACGTCGGCACATGAGGTCAGCGCCGCGGAGGACGTCAAGTTCCGCGGTGGCACCGGCTCGTGCGTCATCGACGCCTATGTCACCCGGATCGGCGGCCACCACTACCAGGAGATCGCCTGCCTGGTCCAGGGACGGACCAGCGCTAGCGTCATCGTCGCGGCCGCCCCGGCCGCCCGGTGGGCCCAGGCGCGTCCGCTCCTGCTCCGGGCGGTGGCTGCGTACCTGGTCCGCTGAACGCAGCCAGTGATCATTGACGCAGCACGTGACAGACCCGGAACCACGTTTACATCTCCACTGATCAATCCGGGTACGCGGAACATCTCGCCGTCGCGAAAGGCATGACGATGACTGAAACACTTGGATTCCGGCTACGCCAGCTCGCGTCGCCGCGCCGTCCCCCCGCCACGGGTCCAGGCGCGGTCCGCCTGGTCGCCGCGCTGCTGCGCCTGGGCTGTGTAGCGCTGCTGGCCTGGATCGGGTACATCCATTTGCACTTGTGGCTGGAGGGCTACCGCCACATCCCCACCAACGGGCCGTTGTTCCTGATCGACGCGGTGGCCGGGTTCGTGCTCGCCGCCATACTACTGACGTGGCCACGGCCGCTGGCCGGGCTGCTTGCCGCCGGCTACACCGCCGCAACGCTCGGTGCCCTCATCATCAGCCTGAACGTGGGGCTCTTCGGCTTCCGGGAGTCGATCTCGGCGTCATACGTCATCGAATCGCTGACGATCGAGTCGATCACGGTGCTCGCCCTCATCAGCTGGACCGTCGTAGTGGCAGCCACCCGGAGCTTGCCAGCCCGCGGCCCGCAACCGGTCGCTCAGCCAGGTCCCTCCGATAGCGATTCGCGGGCAGTCCGCTGAGGGCGGCCACCCTTCTCGTCCTCGGAATGGACGGCTGATGTCATCCACGCGATCCCCCGCCAGGCTCGCTGGCAACGGCAAGCAGGAACCGCAACCCGGTAAGAGAGATAGTCAAATGCCTGGGTCTCTCATCCCGTCACTGGTCAGTCGCCCGCATCGCCCGTCCCGCCCCCTGCCGTCGGAGGCGACTGCGTGGCGGTGACGGCGGCCACGCCCCGGGCATAGCGTTTCAGGGTGAGTGACTGGTGGTCTTCCCCGGCGAACCGCTCGCCGGCGAGCGGCGAACCATGTCGTCAAGAGGAACAGCCAGAGGGCCGGCCTGATCGTCCCGGCGAGCTCGTCCCTGAGCGACGCGAACTCGTCCCCCGGAACGGAACGCCGGACACGATCGCGGGGTGGAAGGCCGCGGCCGATGGTCTCCTGAGCGACCCGTGCTGCGCATTCCATCGCAACGTGGAGATCTCGTCACGCTATGCGTGGATGTACAAGCTCCAGCCCGCCTGCTTCAAGTGGGCTGCGATGGCCGCGATCGCTTCGCACCACGTCCGGCTCGCCCTCTTCCCGCTCCGGCTGGACGCCGATCGCACCGGCTACGTCGACATCCCGCACAGCCTGCGTCGTCCGAAACTGCTGCTGACGCAGGATGTGAACACGATCCGGGCGACGAACAACGCCATCTTCAACGACCTCTTCTGGGTTCATTTCGCGTATGTGTCTGCCGAAGACGGGATCGAACGTCTGCGCGCTCTCCTGCAAGCGGAACGCCACTATGCACCCGTCCTGGCCGGCTTCGAGGCGATCGACCAAGGACGCCGTGTCTTGGCGGACGCGATGGCGTCCGCGGAGGCTCGACAGAGGGCCGATGATCTCATTTGGGAGGGCAACGTTGGGCTCCTCGAGCACGAGCAGTGCGCCTTGGTGCAACCCAACTTCGATCGGCTCTCGTTTTCATCCGCCTGGCTCGTCGCGATCGGGTCGGCCACGAGCTTCGAGGTGCGTGGAGTCCGGCAGGAGATTGCGGACTTCACCTCGTTCTACCTCTACTCGTTCACGCGAGGAATCCCGCACGCCCTGCGGGCACGAGAGTGGCCGAGGATCACCCGCTTCGACGACCGCTGGCGTTGGCTCGTAACAAGCGTCGTTCCGCGGTTCCGCAGATTCGACGCCGACACGCACGTGGTCGACGCCAGCCTGCAACACATCTTCGACGAAGCGCGCGACTTCGCGTCGAGCCCCTGCGTCCTGCCGCGTTCACCCGCAGACGGGCCACGGCGAGCTGCGAAACCGAGGCTATGGCGCCGGTCACGGGCCCAACGATGAACAGGTCGCCAAGAGACCCGACTGCTACCCGCGGCCCGACCTAGGCCTCGTCCTGCGGCGGGTCTTCCTGGTGCCGGGCCAAGGCAGTCACCACGCCGGCCCGGATCCGGGCACATTGACGCTCGGACATGCGCCCGAGGCCATAGGCGATCCTGACGGGGACAACGGCCCACCGCAGCCACACGCCCGCAGCGGCTACGCCGGCGACAAAGACTACGATGTTGATCATGCGGTGGTCGCCTCCTTGCCGTCTGGCTCGCGGTTGACACTTCATCGGCGCCGCAGCCATAGGCCTGAGCAGATGATGATCACGGCGATGACCAGGATCGTGGTGAGCATCGGTCAGCTGGTCCTTACTGCGGGGCCCTCGCTGTAGTAATGACGCACGAGCGGGCGGTCCGGTGTACCGCCGGTCGCGCAACGAGATCACCGGGCGCGGACAAGCGGTGGCGTTCGGGCAGTTCAGGGCTGATTCGGGCGGTAGCCGTGTGAGCATCGACACCCCGCCGAGGGAGCTCTGTACCGCTACCGCACGGCCTCCCGCACCTGCTCAGGCGGTTTCGGGGCGTCCGCTCTGCCCGACCCTGATGATCACCTTGCCCGGCGCCCGGCCGGCCCGCCCGGCCCGGAAGGCTTCGGGCAGGGCGTCCAGGTCGAAGACCGTGGAGACGACCGGGCGCAGCTGTCCCTTGCCGATCAGGCCGGCCAGTTCCCGCAGCTGGCCGCCGTCAGGGGCGACCACGAAGTACACGCTCCGGACGTCGCCGCGGCCGCCCTGGCCGGGGCCGGGCTCCGCGGCGATCGCGACCAGGATCCCGCCGCTGCGCAGCGTGGGCCAGGAACGGGCGGTGGTGGTGCCGCCCACCGGGTCGATCACCACGTCCACGTCGCGGACGTGGTCCTCGAACCGGCCGGAGTAGTCAAGGACATCGCGGGCACCCAGCCCGGCGACGAAGTCGAGATCCCGCGCGGATGCCGTAGCAGTTACCCGGGCGCCGTACCGCGCCGCAAGCTGTACGGCGTAGGCGCCGACACCGCCAGCGCCGCCGTGGACCAGGACGTGCTGCCCCGGCTGCAGCTGCGCGTGCTGGTGCAGGGCCTGCCAGGCCGTGAGCCCGCCGAGCGGAACCGCGGCGGCCGCGAGGTGGTCCACGCCATCCGGCTTGGCGGCCAGGTCGGCGGCGGGTGCGGTGACGTACTCGGCGGCGGCACCGGGGCGGTCGAAACCGACCAGACCGTAGACCTCGTCGCCTGGCTGCCAGTCGGCCGCCGCGGGACCCGTAGCCGCCACCACGCCGGACAGGTCGTGGCAAGGGATGGCGGGCCAGCTCTCCGGCCAGTCGAGCTCGCCGGACGTGATGGCGGTGGCCCGCACCTCAACCAGCACCTCACCCGGCCCGGCATCAGGGACCGGGATGCTCTGGCTGCTCAGGCTGGCCGGATCAGGGCTCGAGGCGCACATGGCGCGCATCATGCGGACAGGCTCGCTCATGGGCTGTGTCCCTTCGGGTCGGAGCGGCGCGAGAGCGGGTATTGCGCCTTCAGCGGCGCCGCCGCCTGCGGCCGCTCGTTCCGCTGGATCGCCCGACGATCTGCTCCGCCGGGCGGACGCCATGCTCCCGGCACCAGGTCAGGTACCGCGCGCGCCGGGATTCCGCGTTCACGGACTCGATGACCTGGCCGTTCCCGCCGAGATACTCGATGCTGCCGGTGACCTTGATGTGCACCACACAGGGCTCGTCGCCGATCGCTCCCCAGCCGTCCACGGTTCCAGCGGGCTCGTACACGTAGTTACCCGGCCCGACTCGCTCGCCGGTGCCGAAGATCTCACGGGTGCCAGCGAGGTTGATCGCGTGCACCTCACCGGTGTGACGGTGCATCGTCACGGTGCTCCCCGGCTCGAGCCGTATCACCTCGGACCAGCCGTCCGAGGTGAAGCGCAGTGGGCGAAACCACTTGCCCGGCCCGGCCGGGATCCACGGCATGCCGTCGGAGCCGAGAGGCAGCGTGGGTTCGAATGTCGCCTGGCTCATAGGTCCTCCGCGTAATGCTGTGCGCCCACGTTATGGCGAGAATGGCTCGTCATCCAGGGCCAATCGGGCGTTGTGTTCCTGGGCCAATCCAGGCGCCCTGGGAGGCTGGGTCAGGCCTTCGCCGGCCGGCCTTGCGCGGCGGTCGGACGACCATGCCGGATCTGCCTGGCGCCAGCCGAAATGGCGAACAGCGCGGCCCCCCAGGGTCCGGCGACCCAGAGCGGCCATGGATAGAGCGGGTGGGCGGTGGTGACGCTGACCAGAACCCAGACCATGACGTTGATCGACACGGTGGCCAGCCAGATCGTCCACAGCACCTTGAGCGATGTCGGCAGGCCCGTGAGGATGCCTCGCCACGGGCCGCAGGCGGCCGTTGCCGGGGTGGCCGGAACCGCCTGCTGCGTGGAGCGCACCGTCGGCAGATCAGCGCACAGCGGGACGAGATCGCCGTAGGTCAGCGCCTGATAGGCCAGTCCCACCCGGTCGGTGAACTCGTCCATCTGCAGGCGGCCGTCCTGCATGGCGCCGCGCAGCCGGTCCACGACCTCCTGCCGGTCACGGTCCGAGGCCCGCATCGTCTGCCGACCGTCCATTCCGTTCACCCTCTTCGCCTGAGTCCTTGTCCTGGCCTGCATCCATCGTCGTGACGCGAGAGCGCCGGCGCATCCGCCCCAGGGTGGAACTTCATCTCATACCCAGGGAATAGACGGGGGGCGCGCTTGCGCCGCTGGGCTTACGTTTCACCGAGGATGGGCGGTTAGGTCTCCTGCGGCACGGAGCCTAGAAGGAAGTAGCAATGCAGAAAAGATGGCCGCGAAATCGCCAGAATCCCGCGACGATCAGGCCTGCCCAGGTGTGACGGTCAGCGCGGCGCGAGCACGATCCAGACCGGGCCGCGGGCGAAGGTCATCGGCTGACCCGAGTCGGTGGTGAAGGTCGTGCCGTCGCGGCCGTGGGGCCGCGACCAGCGGGCGTGATAAGCCTCCCCGTCCCGCAGCACCAGGGCTGAGCCGGACCCGATGCTGCGGGCGAAGGGCGGCCGGATGCCGGGCCACTCCAGGAAACGGGACGTGCTCACGATCGTGTGCTGGATGACCACCGTGGCGGCCGAAAGCTGAGGCCCCTCGGTACTGGCCGCGCGCTGCCCGTCCATCCACACCAGCCAGCGTCCCTTGGACCGGGACCAGGTAAAGCGGAACGAGGCGGCAGAGTAGGAAACCGAGGCCGACGCCCGGGCCCGCCCGCCGGCCGGCGCGTGGCCGAAGCGGAACCCGATGTTGTGCGCCTCGCTCGCGCCCTTGGCCTCGGCCAGCAGTTGCGTGGTGTGCGCGTAGAGGTTGTACGGGGCGATGCGGCTGTTGTCGCGGAAGTACCCGCCCACCCGGCCGGCGTAGAGATCGGCCGTCCGGGCGTGTTCCACCACCTTCAGCAGCTGTGGCTGGGCACCGGAATAGGCGAACGCCGGCCGGCCGAACTGACGCAGCAGCTGGAGGTCATCCTCCCTGGAGCTGCGCACTGGTCCGATGACGCGGGGCAGGTGCGAGGAAAAGATCGCCATGAAGCGGCTCAGCCCGCCTTCCACGGGCAGCACGTACACGATGTCAGCCTGCGTAAGTCCGGTCTGCGGGCGGGCCAGCACGATGTTGTCGATCTTCACGGCCAGGACGGTGCTCAGCTTCTTCACCCGCTCGCCGGTGAACGGCGAACGTAGCGGGCCGTCGGATTTGTGAACGGGCTTAGCAGTGGGGGTGGGGCGCGGCGGGGGCGGCGGCGCGGGGCGCGGGCCCGGGATCAGCAGCAGCCCCGCGGTCAGGCCGGCGACCGCGACGACCGACGACGCGGTGACGACCGTGGTCGTCCGGGTCCACTTCATGAAACTCCCTGTGCCTGCGCTTGGATCAACGCCTGGTGAGCTTATTGTGTCCTAGCCCGGCGCCGGGGCCGATGATCGTGATTTGCCCGGCCGGCGCGGCAAGACGGCCGGCGGGGTTGCTGTCCGGGGCATTCTCGGCTCCGCCGCGGCCACCGGGTGAACGTGTCGACGCCCGCGAGGGAATTATCATCGACCTCGACCCGCGATCGGCCGAGGTTCTGGACGGGCCGTGAGGGTCGCCGCAGTGACCATGTGAGCGGAAGGCGGACAGGCTTGACCGACCGGGAGAACGGGCAAGGGGGCGCAGGCGTCCCCGCGGCCAGCGAGACGGTCATCACCCGGATCGACAGGTTCTGTGACGCCGTTCCGAAACATCGGGCCCGCGCCGAGCAGCATGGCCCGCTTGTGCTCTTCGTGACCGAAGGCCCCGGATGGCCGTATTACGCCAGGCCGAAGCAGGGACCGCGGGGCCGGATCACAGTGGCCGACGTGCGCAGGGTGCGGGCCCGCCAGCGCGAACTCGGCATCCCCCAGTCCTTCGAGTGGATCGAGCAGGTGGCACCCGACCTCACCGAGGCTGCCGCCGGGGCCGGGCTAGAGGTGACCGCCCACCCGCTGATGGTCTTGGATAGCCCGCCGCGACAGGCGCAGGTGCCCGCCGGGATGGCCGTCCGTACGATCCGCTGGGACGAGCCGGATCTCGCTCGCGTCGTCGCGGTTCCCGACGTGGCCTTTGCGCACCCGGGCACCGGCGTCGGTCTGGCCGGTCCGGCCGAGCGGGACAAGCTGGCGGCCGACAAGGACCAGGCGGGCATCTCCCGGATGCGCGAAACGCTGGCCGCCGGGCAGTCAGTGCTGGCGGCCGCGTTCGACGACGAGGGGCCGCTGTCCGCGGGAAGCTGCCAGTCAGCGGGCGACGTGGCCGAGATCACCGGGGTGGGCACGCTGCCCAGCGCCCGCAGACAGGGTCTGGGCGCGGCGGTGACCGCGAAACTCGCCACCCTGGCCAGGGCCGACAGCGTCCGCACTGTGTTCCTGTCCGCCTCGGACGACGCGGTGGCGCGGGTTTACGCGGGCCTCGGCTTCCGGCCGATCGGCACCGCCATGATCGCCGAATCCCGATAGCCGCCGCCTCCGGCCCGGGAAGGGTCAGGCCCGGCGCGCCCGGATCAAGGCGGCAGGCGGCAGCCCGGCCAGGCGGACGCTCTCCCGGGTCAGGTGCGCCTGGTCGGCATATCCGGCCTCGGCCGCCACCCGGGCCAGGTCCACCCCGCCGTCGGCCGCGTCGATGCGCGAGACGAAGCGGCGGAACCGCAGCACCCGGTGCAACGTCTTGGGCCCGTACCCGACCGCGTCCAGGCAGCGGCGGCGGAACTGGCGCTCGCTGACCCCAAGATCACGGGCCAGCTCGTCGGTGCGCTCACGCGAGGCGGCCAGCTGCCGTGCACCGTGGGTCACCAGCGGATCCGGTGGTCGCTCGGACACCAGCCCCGCGGTCAGCTCGATGAGCCGGCCGAGCGCCACGCCCGGCGACAGATCGCCCGGGAGCCTGCGGGCCAGCCCGGGGAGCAGGTCGGCCAGATCCACCCGGCGGTCACGCAACTCGGTGAGCGGGAGCCCCAGGGCAGGCCCGCCGCCGCCCGGCCCGAACCGCACGCCGACCAGAACCGTGCCGGACGCCAGCACCGCCGGGACGGGGCCAGTGTCGGGGCCCGCCACATAGGTTCCCGCGCCGGCCTGCCAGATGAGATCGGCGCAGGCGTCGGGCAGGACGAGGGTCTGCCCGACGGAGGGCACCACCGACGTCCACAGGCAGCTCACCGCCGGCCGCAGCGCGGCAGGCGGCGCCCATTCCCGGTACCCCGGCCGCAGCTCCACCCACCCACTCTCTCACCCACCCCCGACAGTGCCTCGGTCTGAGCCACTTTGCACACGTTTCGACCACGGAATCGGGACAAACCGGGCGCATTCTTGGTCGTAACGCGTGCAAAGTGGAGATGATCTTGAATCGGTGTGGGCCGAGCGGGCGGCCGATTCGTTCAAGACGGGCGGGCGGGGACAGTGGTGGGATGGCGGCATGAGCATTCCTGACATCGACGCAGCAGAACAGTTCATCGCCGCCCGCGGGCGGGTCCTCGACCGGCGCAGGTTCGACCGGCTGATGCGCGAGGGCCAGCCCCAGCCGGTGCGCGACGCGGTCGCCGCCTACCGCAATCCGGACGGAGGATTCGGGCACGCCCTGGAGCCCGACGGCCGGGCCCCGGGCAGCCAGCCGCTCGCCGTCGACCAGGCGCTGCGCATCCTGCACGAAGCCGACGCCTGGTCCGACGGGATGGCCGCGGCCGCCTGCGACTGGCTGCAGGCCACCGCGCCGGCCGAGGGCGGCGCCGCCGCCGTGGATCCGTCGATAGAGGGCTGGCCGCACGCGCCGTGGTGGGTGCCGGAGGAGGGCGGCCCCGCCTCGCTCGCCACCACCGGGCTCATCGCCGGGACGCTGCACGCCCGCGGGGTACGCCATCCATGGCTGGCCCGGGCCACCGAGGTGATGTGGTCGCGGATTGACGGGCTGTCGGAGGCCGGCCCGTACGATCTGCATGGCGTGTTCCGGTTCCTCGATCATGTCCCGGACCAGGCGCAGGCTCGCCAGGCCCTGGACGGCATGGGTCGGCTGCTGTTCAAGCGGGACCTGGTCGCGCTGGATCCGGACGCGCCCGGCGAGGTGCACGGGCCGCTCGACTACGCCCCGGCGCCCGGCCTGGCCAGCAGCCTGTTCGACGACGCCGTGCTGGACGGGCACCTGGACCACCTGGCCCGCGGGCAGCGTGACGACGGCGGCTGGACGTTCAACTGGATGGCCTGGTCACCGGCCGCCGAGCAGGAGTGGCGTGGCGTCCGCACGGTAGACGCGCTGCACACGCTGCGAGCCTACGGGCGGCTCTAACCGGCTCCTGTCAGCCGTAGAAAACCCGTTCCATGACCGAACGGGCACGCCGAGCGGTCCGCCGGTAATCGTCAAGCAGCGCCCGGGATTCGCCCGGGCCGTAGCCGGTCAGCCGGGCGACGGCGGACAGCTCCGGAGGACTGGTGGGCAGCACGTCGGACGGCCGGCCGCGAACCAGCATCAGGTTGTCCCGGATCCGGGCGGCCAATTGCCAGGCCGCGGCCAGCACGTCCCGGTCGGCTTCGGTCAGCAGGCCCGCCGTGGCCGCGGCGTCCAGCGCATCCAGGGTGCGGGTCGTCCGCAGCGCCGGCGTCGCGTAGGCGTGCCGGAGCTGGAACAGCTGGGCCACCCACTCCACGTCCGCCAGTCCGCCGGGGCCGAGCTTGAGGTGCAGTGCCGCATCGATGCCGCGCGGTATCCGTTCGGCCTCCATCCGGGCCTTCAGGCGCCTGATGTGCGTGAGCGCGGCCTGGTCGATCCCGCCGACCGGGTAGCGGAACTCGTCCGCCAGCGCGGTGAACCTGGCGCCGAGGCCGGCGTCGCCCGCCACCGGCTCGGCGCGCAGCAGGGCCTGCGCCTCCCAGCCCGCCGACCAGCGGCGGTAGTAGGCCCGGTAGGAGGCGAGCGTGCGCACCAACGGTCCCTGGCGCCCTTCGGGGCGCAGGCCCGGGTCGATGAGCAGCGGCGGATCGGGGGCCGGCAGGGCGAGCAGCCGGCGCAGTTCCTCGGCGACGGCGTGCGCGGCCCGGGTCGCCGCCTCATCCGCGCCACGTTCCGGCCCGGTGCCGTGCTCCCCGGGCGCGCTGCGCTTCCCCGGCCCGCTGTCGTAGTCCGCAGGGCCGCGCTGCCCCGCCATGCCGCGCTCCCCCGCCACGCCGCGCTCCCCCGCCACGCCACGCTCCCCCGCAGCGCCGCGCCGCCCCCCCGCGCCACGCTCCCCCTCCACGCCACGCTCCCCCGCAGCGCCGCGCCGCCCCGCCACGCCACGCTCCCCCGCAGCGCCGCGCCCCCGCGCCGCGCTGCGCTCCGCCTGTCCGATGGCGGCCCGGGGCGCCCCCGGCTCCCGCGGGCCGGCGTCGGCAGCGGGCAGCGGGTCGTGCACGAAGATCACGTCGGCGTCGCTGGCGTAGCCGCTCTCGTGCCCGCCGAACCGGCCCATGGCCACCACGCACATCCTGGTCGGCAGCGGGGCGCGCAGCTCAAGTTCGACCTTCCTGATCGCAGCGGCCAGCGCGGCCTCTACCGTGACCGCGGCCAGGCTGGTCAGTGCCTCCCTGACCTGCTCCGGCCCGGCCAGCCCCAGCAGGTCGGCCGCGGCAATGCGGAGCAGCTCACGGCGCCGGATCGCGCGCAGCGCGGTCACCGCGGCTTCGGCCTCCTCGTGCCTGCCCACTACCGCCGCGGCCTCGGCCCGCAGCACCTGCTGTGGCCTGGCGGCCAGCTCGGCGTCATCGCCCAGCATCGCGACCGCCGCCGGGGCCCGCAGCAGCAGCCCGGTCGCGTACCGGCTGGAGGCCAGGATGCGGGCCAGCCGCTCGGCTACCTTGGTGTCGTCCCGGAGCAGCCGCAGGTACCAGGGGCTCTGTCCTAGCGCGTCGCTGACCTGGCGGAATGCCAGCAGCCCCGCGTCCGGCTCAGCCGCGCTCGCGAACCAGTCCAGTAGCACGGGCAGCAGCGTGCGCTGGATGGCGGCCCGTCGCGAGACCCCCGCGGTCAGTGCCTCGATATGGCGCAGCGCCCCGGCCGGGTCGGTGTAGCCGAGCGCCTCCAGCCGGGCCCGGGCCGCGTCCGGCGTCAGGCGGGCCGCCTCACCCGGTAGCCGCGCGGCCGCGTGCAGCAGCGGGCGGTAGAAGAGCTTCTCGTGCAGCCGCCTGACCTCGATCGCGTGCCGCCGCCACTGGGCGGTGAATGCCGCCGCGGGGTCGGGGGGCGGCCGTGCCGGGGCCGACCCCGGTCCGTTCGGGAGCAAAGGCTGGTGCATGGCACGGCCGATCCTGCGGATCGTCGGCGGGTCGTCCGGGAGGGAGTGCGTGCGGCGGAGCTGGTAGAGCTGGAGCAGGTGCTCCACCCGGCGCAGGAACCGGTAGGCGTCGGCCAGCGCGGCGGCGTCGTCGCGGCCGACGTAGCCGCCGTCGGCCAGGGCGGCCAGGGCGGGCAGCGTGGCCGGGCTGCGCAGCGTATCGTCGGTGCGGCCGTGTACGAGCTGCAGCAACTGCACAGTGAACTCGATGTCGCGCAGACCGCCGGGACCGAGCTTCAGCTCGCGGCCGGCCTGCCGGGCGGGCAGGCTCTGCTCCACCCGGCGGCGCATGGCCTGCACGTCCGCGACGAAGTTCTCGCGCTGCGCGGCCTGCCATACCAGCGGGATGATGGCCTCGGCGTAGGCGCGGCCCAGATCCGGGTCGCCGGCCACCGGGCGCGCCTTGACCAGCGCCTGGAACTCCCAGGTCTTGGCCCAGCGCTCGTAGTAGGCGCGATGGCTGGCCAGCGTGCGCACCAGCGGGCCGCTGCGGCCCTCGGGCCGCAGGTTCGGATCGACGGGGAAGATCGTTCCCTCGCTGGTGGTCTGGGAGCAGACCTGGATCATCGCGGCGGCCAGCCGGGTCGCGGTGCGCAGCGCCGCGTCTTCCGGCTGTCCCGGGGCGGGCTCGCCGACGAAGATCACGTCTACGTCGCTGGCGTAGTTGAGCTCGCGGCCGCCGCACTTGCCCATCCCGATCACGGCCAGCCGGGCCGCCGCCGCTTCTGCGGGCAGCTGCGCGCGGGCGACGGCGAGGGCCGCCTCCAGCGCGGCCGCGCCCAGGTCGGCGAGCTCGGCCGCGGCCTCGTCCACGGTGACGGCACCGGTGAGGTCCCTGGCCGCCAGGTGCAGCAGCGCCCGCCGGTAGCTGGCGCACAGCGTGACGGCGGGATCGGTGCCCGGCGCCGGCGCGGCGCGCGGCTCGGCGTCACCGGGCACCGCGCCGACCGCCCGCAGGAGCGCGGCCCGCAGTTCCCCGGCGGTGGGCCGCTGCAGCGCGCCGGCCCCGTGCAACACGCGCCAGTCACCGGGGTGGCGGGCCAGGTGATCGGCCAGAGCGGCGCTGGCGCCGAGGACGGCGGTCAGGCGGCGCGCGAAAGACGGCTCGGCCTGCAGCGCCGGCCGCAGGCCGGACGCGGCCGCGTCGCCGGACGGCAGCAGCCGCGCCAGCCCGGTCAGCGCCAGGTCCGGGTCGGCCGCGGCCGCGAGCACGCCGATCAGCTGATCGTCGAGCCGAAGCTCGCCGACCATGCGCTCGGCCCGGGCGGCGTCGGCGAAGCCCAGCCGGGCCAGCCGGCCCGCGAGCGTCGTCCGGCGCGCCCGGTCCGCGGGATAGCTCACGTTGGCACGGTAGTGGAGGATGGCGCGGACAGCATGTAACGCTGAGCGCCTCGGCCGCGGGGAAGCTCGGAGAGAGACGCGGGGAAGCTCGGAGGGAGATCTGATGACCAGTGCGGATGCGCCGCTGACGGTGCGGGATGTGACCGTCCGGGCCGTGATGGTGCCGTTCCGGCGGCCACTGCGCACCAGGATCGGGGACTTCGCGCAGTGGCCGCTGCTGCTGGTCGATCTGGCCACCGAGCAGGACATCACCGGCCGCAGCTACCTGGCGCCCTACCGGACCACGGCGGCCCGCGCCCTGCTGCCTGCGCTGCGCGACCTCGGCGCCGGGCTGCGCGGCCAGCCGGTGACGCCGGTCACCACGTTCGAGGCCTACCGCGGCTGGTTCGGGGTGGCCGGCTACCAGGGACTGGCCTTGTCGGCCGTGGCCGGCCTGGACATGGCGCTGTGGGACGCGCTGGCCCAGGCGGCAGGGCTGCCGCTGGCCCGCCTGCTGGGCGGTACCCACGGTCCGGTGCCGGCGTACAACAGCAACGGGCTCGGGCTCATCCCGCCCGATGCCGTGAGCGATGAGGCGCTCGAGCTGGTCGCCGAGGGCGGGTTCACCGCGCTCAAGGTCAGGGTGGGGCGGGTTCGTGCCGCCGACGACCTGGCGGCCGTGCGCAACGTCCGCGCCGCGGTCGGCGACGAGGTCAGCCTGGTCGTGGACTACAACCAGGGGCTCACTCTGGGAGAGGCGCTCACCCGGTGCCGCGCGCTGGATGCCGAGGGCATCGACTGGATCGAGGAACCGCTGCGCTATGACGACCTGGACGGGCACGCCAGGCTCGCCCAGCAGGTCGCGACCCCGGTCATGCTGGGAGAGAACTTCTACGGCCCGCGGGCCATGCTCGACGCGGTGCGGGCCCGGGCGTGCGACCTGGTCATGCCGGACCTGATGCGCATCGGCGGCGTGACCGGGTGGCTGCGGGCCGCCGCCATCGCCGAGGCGACCGGGATCCCGATGTCCTCCCACCTGTACCCGGAGGTGTCCAGTCAGCTGCTGCCGGTCACGCCGACCGGACACTGGCTGGAGTGGCAGGACTGGGCGCACCCGATCCTGGCTCAGCCCTTCGAGATCCGCGCGGGCCACCTGCACCCGCCGGACGTCCCCGGCAACGGCCTGGCCTGGGACGAGGACGCCGTCGCCCGTTACGCGATCGAGTTCTAGGCCGACGCGGCGCGGTGCGCGCGATCACCCGGCCAGCGAGGCCAGCTCCACGTCCGGGTCGAGCAGGCGGGAAAGATCGACCTGGCCGACGGCCGCGACCAGGGCCGCGATCGAGTCGGCCACGTCCCACACGTTGACGTTCATCCCGGCCACGACGCGCCCGTCCTTGAGCCAGAAGGCGATGAACTCCCGGCCGGCCGGATCGCCGCGGAACACGACCTGGTCCCAGCCGGGCGCGCGTACCCCAGTACTCCATGCCGACGTCGTACTGGTCGCAGTAGAAATACGGGATCCGCTCGTACGGGGTGCGGCGGCCGAGCATGTTCCTGGCCGCAGCCGGGCCCTCGTTGAGCGCCGAGGACCAGTGCTCCAGCCGGATGCGGCGGGCAAACAGGGGGTGCCACGCGCTGGCCACGTCGCCTTCCTCGCCGATGAGCGTGATCCTCCCGTCGAAGCCCTCTTCCCGCAGGGTCTCAGCCGCCTTGGCTCCGGCCAGGCTGGCCCCGATGATGACGAATCCGCGGTCGTCGGTCATGACGATCTCCTCTCGACGGCGACGGTCTCTTCTTGCCGGTCGAGGGCCTTGGCCGGCGTCAGCCGCCGACGCCGACCAGGGCCAGGAATTCGGACCGGGTGCGCTCGTCGTGGCGCACCGTGCCGTGCAGGGCCGAGGTGACCGTGCGGGCTCCCGCGGCGCGCACGCCCCGCAGGGACATGCACAGGTGCTCGGCTTCGAGCACCACGCCGACGCCCCGCGGACCGAGATTCTCGTCCAGCCAATGCGCGATCTGCGCCGTCAGCCGCTCCTGGACCTGCAGCCGCCGGGCAAAGTGCTCGACCACCCGGGCGAACTTGGACAGCCCGAGGATGCGCGAGCCGGGCAGGTAGCCGATGTGAGCGACCCCGACGAAGGGCAGCAGGTGGTGCTCGCAGAGGGAGTGGAACGGGATGTCCCTGATCACGATCAGCTCGTCGTAGGCCTCGTCGTTGGGGAACGTGGTGAGGTCGAACGGCTGCGGCGACAGCAGCTCGGCATAGGCCCTGGCCACCCGGGCCGGCGTCTCGGCCAGCGACTCATGGCCCAGATCGACGCCGAACGCGCCGAGCAGGTCGGCCACCGCTCGTTCGGCCCGCATCAGATCCACCGTGCCGCCCGGCTCCCCGGCCCGGGGCAGGCTTGGGGAGGAATCCAGCCGATCGGGGGTAAGTGTGGTCATGAGAGGCACCTTCCTTGCGCCAGCGGGCGCCGTCGGCCAGCTTGGTTAATATAACTAATATTAAAGGGTGTTATCTGGTCAGTTCCCAGTTCACTTGCGTGGTCTGTACCGTAGCGAACACTTACGTTAGCGATATTATGAGATGGTGAAGGAAGAGAGGCAGCTGCAGGCCCTCGCCGCGCTCGGCGACGAGGTGCGCTCGGCGCTGTACCGCTACGTGCGCCGCGAGAACCGGCCGGTGACCCGCGAGGAGGCCGCTCAGGCCGTGCGGATCTCGGTCAAGCTGGCCGCCTTCCACCTCGACAAGCTGGTCGACCGGGGACTGCTGCGAGCCGACCAGGAGGTACCGCAGGGGGTGCGCCGCCGAGTTGGCCGGGCGCCCAAGCGCTACTCGATCTCGGACCGGGAGTTCTCGGTATCGCTGCCGCAGCGGCGTTATGAGCTCGCGGGCGAGATCCTGATAGACAGCCTGGCGCGGGCAGGTGCGGAGCAGGGTGGTGGCTCGCCGGCTGACGTGTCCCGGCGCGTGGCCTGGGATCGGGGATGGCAGCTCGGCGCCGGCCTGCGGGAACAGCGGAACCTGGGACACCCCGGCCCGGAGCGCACCATGGCCGCGGCCGAGGACCTGCTCGACCAGCTCGGTTATGAGCCGGCCGGTGATGACCGCGGCGAGCTCGTGCTGCGCAATTGCCCGTTCCATGCCCTAGTCCAGCGTCAGCGGCAACTCGTCTGCACCCTGAATGCTGCGTTGATCGACGGCATGCTGCGCGGGCTGGGCAACGAGACCGTGCACGCTGACCTGCGGCCCGAACCGGGACTGTGCTGTGTCTGCGTGCGTCCGCCGTCGCCGGGATAGGTCGCCGGGATAGATTGCATAGTCCGGTGCGTCCGAACCGGGGCGGCCACCACGCGCGCGCCGGGCCGACGGGCGGCGCTGAGGGCCTTCAGATCGGAGTGGGACCGTGCGTGCTGCCACCATCCGCGACCGCGAGATCGTCATCGCCGACCACCCCGACCCGTCGCCGGGCGCCGGCGAGGTCCTGGTCCGCGTGCGCGGGGCGGGGCTCAACAGCGCCGACCAGATGCAGGTGCTCGGCCATTACCCGCCGCCGCCCGGCCTCGGTGCGCCCGCGGACATCCCCGGCCTGGAGCTGGCCGGCGAGGTCGCCGAGGTAGGCCCCAACGCCACGCGGTTCAGCCCTGGCGACCGGGTCATGGCCGTCGTCGCCGGCGGCGCGCAGGCGGAGCTGGCCGTGGTGCACCAGCGCCAGCTCATGCCGGTGCCCGAAGGGCTCGGCTGGCCGGGCGCCGGCGGCTTCCCCGAGGCGTTCATGACCGCCTACGACGCGATCTTCGGCCAGGGCGCCCTGCAGGCCGGCGAGACGCTCCTCGTGCACGGAGCCGCCGGAGGCGTCGGCACGGCTGCGGTGCAACTCGGCGCGGCCGCCGGGGCCCGGGTGGTCGCGACGGTCCGCAATCCCGGCAACCGCGATGCGGTCGCCGCGCTGGGCGCCGACCAGGTCGTCGCCGCCGAGGGCTTCGCCGAGCACGGGCCGTTCGACGTGATCATCGAGCTTGTCGGGGCGGGCAACCTCGCCGACAACGTCCGCTCCCTGGCCACCGGCGGCCGCATCGTGGTCATCGGGGTCGGCGCCGGCGCCAGCAGCGAACTCGACCTGCGCGCGCTGATGATCAAGCGCGGCCGGATCAGCGCCTCGATGCTGCGCGCCCGCCCGCTGGAGGAGAAGGCGATTCTCGCCCGCCAGCTCGAGAACCGGGTCCTGCCCATGGTGACGGCCGGCCGGATCCGGGTTCCGGTCGCGGCCACTGTCGGACTTGACGAGGCGGCCAAGGCGTACGACCTTTTCAGGGCAGGCGGAAAGCTCGGCAAGATCGTCCTCACTCCGGCGGGTTAGCGCGGGCCGGGGGGTTAGGGCGGGCCGGCAGAGCAGCACGGGCCGGCAGGGCAGCACGGGCCGGCAGGGCAGCACGGGCCGGCAGGGCAGCACGGGAAGGGAGACCTGCGGTGAAAGCAGCTGTGTACTACGAGGCCGGCGGCCCCGAGGTGTTCCGTGTTGAAGAGGTGCCTGACCCGGTCATCGGCCCGGACGATGTGCTCATCCGCGTTGAGGCGGTGAGCATCGAGGGCGGGGACACCCTGCACCGGCTGCGCGGGGAGCTGGCGGCCGCCCCGCACATCGTCGGCTACCAGTGCGCCGGCACCGTGCTGGACGTGGGCATCAACGTGGCCGGGTTCACCGCCGGGGACCGGGCCGTCACCGTCGGGGCGGACGGGTCGCACGCCGAGCTGCGGGCGACGCGCGAGTCACTGTGCTGGCTCATCCCCGACCGGCTGTCCACCGAGGAGGCGGCCTGCGTTCCGGTGGCGTTCGGGACGGCCCACGACTGCCTGTTCGAGTTCGGCCGGCTCCAGGCGCGCGAGATCACGCTCATCCACGCCGGAGCCAGCGGGGTCGGCCTGGCCGCGATCCAGCTCGCCAGCCAGGCCGGAGCCCGGGTGTTCGCCACCGCATCCAGTGACGAGCGGCTGCGGCGCCTGCGCGAATACGGCCTCGATGACGGTATCAACTACGCCTCCACCGACTTCGCCGAGGCCGTGCGCCACCTGACCGGCGGGCACGGCGCCGACGTCATCGTGGACTCGATCGGCGGCTCCAACCTGCAGAAAAGCCTGCAGTGCCTGGCCTACCGCGGCCGCTGCCTGACGTTCGGAGACGCCGGAAGGCAGACCACCTCGCGGCTAGACATCTCCGGCATGCGCCCCAGCAACCAGACGCTCACCGGATACTTCCTCGGCGCGGAGCTGCTCGTCGGCCGGCGCGCGCACGACGTCATCGCCCGGCTGCTCGACGAGATCGCGGCCGGCCAGCTCCGGGTCGTCATCGACCGGCGGTTCCCGCTCGACCAGGCCGCCGAGGCGCACGCGTACATCGAAAGCAGGCAGGCGTTCGGCCGGGTCCTCCTCATCCCCTGACCGCCCGCGCCGGCGCATGCGCGGCTGGGCGGCGGCCAGCTAGCTCTCCGAGGGTGGGGGGAGGGCCAGGGCTCGGCGGATGAGGCGGGCGCCGAACTCGACCGCGGCGTCGGCGGCCCGGCGCTGGGCGGCGAACGAGTGCAGCCGCGCGAGCGAGGCCGACCGCGCCTGCCGGCCGGTCAGCGCGGCCCGGCTCTGGTTGGCCTGGATCAGCGCGCGAGCCATCGCGGCGATCCCGGGCGGAAACGGGATCGCCGCCAGCCTCCGGCCGAACCCACGCTCGGTGGCTGCTTCCGCGCGTAGATCCGCCTCGGCCGCGGCGAGGTCGCTGCGCTCGTGATCGGCGAACCCCTCCACCTCGTGGTCCAGGCGGTGGTTCGCGGGCACCGCGATGGCCAGGTACCGGTCGGCGAGCGCTTCCCGATGGGCGGGCGT
Organism: Streptosporangiaceae bacterium; assembly: GCA_036496025.1. GTDB lineage: Bacteria > Actinomycetota > Actinomycetes > Streptosporangiales > Streptosporangiaceae > PALSA-505. The sequence goes on along the minus strand of DASXLW010000080.1, from coordinate 53,454 downwards.
CAGCGTGTCAGAGGTGGCCGGCGCGGAGTGCCCGGCAGACGCGGCGGGCGAAGAGTGCCCCGGGGAAGCGGCCGACGCGGTGCGCCCGGCCGAAGCAAGCGGTGACGAGCCCCCGGCGGACGCGGCCGACGACCCGGCCGAGCTGCAGCCGCCCGCCAGCGCCAGCACGCCGGCCAGCGCCATCACGGACGCTATCGCCAGGACGCTTCGGCGGCTGGCCAGGTGTGGCCGACGCCACCGCTCGGACATCAGCCCGTCACATTCGCCTCCAGCCGGCAGCCCGGTCGAAGTGGGCGAACGGGACCGGCGCGGACTGGACGGATGCGGTCGAGGGAGTCTCCCGCTGCACCGACTGGGCCAGGTCGCGGGCCTCATCCTCGTTGTTGGCTCCGAGCACCACGTAACGCCAGCGGCGAATCACCGGGTGCCCTTCCGACTGGAGCCGCTTGGCCAGCTCCACCGCCTCGTGGCGCGACTCGACCTCGATGAGAACTTCATAACCGGTCTGTCCGGTGTCTTCGGACTCCTCGGTTTCATCGGCGACCCGGCGCTCTTCCTCCGCCTCGCGCTGCTCGGCGGTCTGCGGCAGGGGCGCCCCCGCGTCCTCCCATTCCTGCTCGATCGGATGCCAGCGGTCGAGCTTGAACGCGGCGGTCAGTTGCCGCTGGGCCAGGACCTCGCGGACCACCCGGTCCGCTTCCCGGGCCGCGTCCTCGGTACCGGCGTAGAGGAAGACGCTGGGACCGTCCGCGGATACCGCGACGCGGTCCCCGAGCCTGCGGCGCACGTCGTTTTCCACCCGGTGATCGCGCATGGACGCAATCGCGTGCCTGACGTGGGCCTCATCGTCAAACGTGACCGTCACTCGCCAGTCGTCGTCTGCCACAGGGTGACTCTATCGGTCGGCGGACCGGCGTCCGGCCCGGACGCCGCACGTTTGGCCACGGCAGTCCGGGTAGCGGAATCGGCAGTGCCTGGTCCGGCATGCGGGCATCGCCGCCAGACACCAAACCAGAGGAGGAGGAGGAACCATGGGGAGTGCGCTGAAGTCCGCTACGGTGGCCTTTCTCGTCGCGGGCGAGGGAGCCGAGCAGTCAGAGGTCCAGCAGCCCTGGCAGGCCGTAACCGAGGAGGGCGGCCGCCCCGTGCTCGTGTCCCCGGCGAAGGACAAGGTCCAGCTGTTCGAGCATCTCGACCGCGGCGATACGCAGCAGGTCGACGTGCAGGTCGGTCAGGCGGACGTGCGGGACTACGCGGGTCTCGTCCTGCCCGGCGGAGTGGCCAACCCCGACCAGCTGCGGACGATTGCGGAGGCCGTGGCGTTCGTGCGTGACTTCTTCGACGCGGGCAAGCCCGTGGCCGCGATCTGCCACGCGCCGTGGACCCTGATCGAGGCGGACGTGATCGAAGGCCGTACCGTAACCTCCTGGCCCAGCCTGCGGACCGACATCCGGAACGCGGGCGGAACCTGGGTGGACGAGGAAGTGGTCCGGTGCTCCAGCGGGCCGAACACCCTGGTCACGAGCCGTAAGCCCGCCGACCTCCCGGCCTTCTCGGCGACGTTCATCCCGATCTTCGCATCGGCCGCGTCAGCGTAACCGGAGCGGACCGCGAGATCGTGACCGGGAATCCGGACGCGGAGGCCGGACGGGCGGTTTCGCCCGCCCCCGGCCGCGGCCGCCGCGCGAGCGAGCCGCGGCGCCGCAGGCGAACCGTGCGCATCGCCCGCCGGCTCGGCGCGTGGCTGCTCTGGTGGGTCCTGCTGATGTCGCTCTGGGTCATCCTGGACAACTCGATCGCCTTGGATGAGCTGCTGGCCGGGGCGGGGGCGGCCGCCCTGGGCGCCTGTCTGGCCGAGGTGGCCAGCTATCAGGCCGCTACCCGGTTCCGGATGCGGATCGAATGGCTGATCCCCGCCCTCAGCCTGCCGGGCCAGGTGGCTCGCGACACCGTGATCGTCTTCGCGGCGCTCTGGCGGCGGCTGGCCCGCGGGGAGGAGCCGGCCAGCGGTTTTCGCGAGCTGCCCGTCCGGTACGGGAGCAATACCGCGGAGGGCAAGACGCGCCGCGCGCTGTATGTCGGCGGGCAGTCCGTCGCGCCCAACACCTTTGCCCTGGGCATCGACCGGGACCGCGACGTCATGATCGTCCATCAGCTGGTCGTGACCAGGGGGGAGGCAGCGGAATGAACGCGTTCGTGATCGCGGCCATCGCCATGCTCGTCGCGGTGATCCCGTGCGGGATCGTGATGGTGCGGGGCAAGGTCATGGAAGCCGTGGTGGCGTACGAGGCCATCAGCTCCGTCATCATCATCGTGCTCGTCCTGCTGGCCCAGGGTTTCGACCGCTCCGGCGAGTTCGAGCTTCCGGTGCTGCTTGCCATGCTGATTCTCGGCGGCAGCCTGGTCTTCGTCCGGTTCCTGGAGCGATGGCTGTGACGGCCCGCGGCATCGCCGTCGACGTCCTGCTCGCCTCGGCCGTGGCGATCGTGCTGGCCTCGTCGGTGGGCCTGCTCGTCATGCGGGACGTCTACCAGAAGGCTCACTATCTGACCCCGGCCGGGCTGGTCGCCCCGGTCGTGGTGGGAGTGGCGGTCCTGGTCCAGTCGGGCCTGACCCTCGACACGGCCGAGACCGGGCTGGCGCTGCTTTTCGTGCTGATCTCCAGCCCGATCCTGACCCACGCTACGATCCGGGCGGCCCGGATCCGGGAGACGGGAGACTGGCGTCCTGCCCGCGGCGGGACGGCCGGCCGTGCCGCCGCCAGCGGCCGTCCCGCGCGAGGAACGGCCATGCAGCAGGAACAGCCGTGAACGCGGCGCATGCCGCCGGCGTGGTGACGCCCTATACGGTTCCCGCTGGCCTGATGGATGCCCTGCAGGTGACGCTGCTGGTCCTGGTGGCCGCGGGCGCCACCGCCGTGGTGCTCATCCGGGTGCCAACGCGCCAGGTCATCGCGCTGAGCGCCTACGGCCTGCTGCTGGCGATCTTGTTCCTGGCCTTCCAGGCGCCCGACGTCACCCTGTCCGAGCTCGCCGTGGGCACGGTGATCCTGCCGATCCTGCTGCTGCTGGCGCTGGCGAAGGTCAGGGGGCGGGAGAAGTGACGCCAGGTCAGCGACGCTGGGTCTTCCTGGCCGGGATGGCCGCCCTGGCCGCTTTCTACCTGTGGGGGCTGAAGGGGCTGCCCGGCTTCGGCAACTACCCGGGACCTTACGGGGACATCATCAACCGGATCGCGGTGTCCCAGACCAATGCCACCGGCGTGGTGTCCGCGGTCAACTTCGAGTACCGCGGCTTCGACACGGTGGGCGAGGAGTTCATTCTCTTCGTCGCCGCCGCGGGCGTCAGCCTGGTGCTGCGCCCCCTGCGCGCCGAGCGGGAGCGCCCGCCCCGCGACGAGACCGCGGACCGGCACGTGCCTGCGACCACCGACGCGGTCCGCATGGTCAGCCTGCTGATGACCGGGCCCATCGTGGTGATGGGGTGGTACCTCGCGTCACACGCCCAGAGCACGCCGTCGGGCGGCTTTCAGGGCGGGGTGGTGCTGGCCACCGCGTTCGTCCTGATCTACCTGGCCGGGCAGCTACTCATCTTCAAGCGGTTCAGCCCCGTGGACGTCACCGAAGCCGTCGAGGCGGTAGGGGCGGGCGGCTTCGCCGCCATCGGCATCGCCGCGGTGGCCATGGGCCTGGCCTACCTGACGAACTTCCTGCCGCTGGGCACCACCCCCGGCGCGGTGAGCTCGTCCGGGACCATCGCGCTGATCAGCTTCTTCGTGGGCGTTGAGGTCGCCGCCGCCTTCGTCCTCATCGTGAGCGAGCTGCTGGAGCAGACGCTGCTGAGCAGGCAGGAGAAACGGTGATGCAGTTCTTCCCGTTCGTCGTGGTGGCCTGGATCCTGGGTGTCGGACTGTACGGCGTCATCACCAGCCGTCATCTCGTGCACCTGATCATCTGCCTGATCATCGTCCAGTCCTCGACCTATGTGCTGCTGCTGGGCGTGGGCTACAAGACCGGCGCGGTGGCCCCGTACTTCTTCGACATCCCGCTGCACACCCCGGCGGTGGACCCCGTGGTGCAGGCCCTCGCACTGACCGACGTGGTGGTCGAGGCGGCCGTGACCGCGCTGCTGCTGGCGTTCGCCATCCAGGCGCACAACCGGTTCGGCACGCTCGACCCGCAAGAGCTCGTTCAGTTCAAGGGCTGACGGCGATGCTGAGCCACCTGCCGGTGATGAATCAGCTGCCGGTCACGGACCAGCTGCCCGCGCTGGCCGTGGTCGTGCCGCTGCTGGCCGCGGCGGTGCTGTCGGCGTTGAACCGCCTGCTCCGCCCCCGGCGCCGGATCCTGGATTCCGCCGCCATCATCACCGCCGCCGCTGTGGCGGCCATGCTGGCCGTGCTCATGGCGCGCACGGTTCATGGCGACCAGATCTACTGGTTCGCCGGCTTCAGGCCGTCGCGCGGGATCGCGATCGGGATCGACTTCGCCGTCGGCCCGCTCAGCGCGGGGCTGGCCTGCCTGGCCGCGGTCCTGGTCACGGTGGCGATGGTCTTCTCGTGGCGGTACTTCGAGGAGATCTCCACCTACTACCACGCGCTGATGCTGACCTTTCTGGCGGGCATGGTCGGCTTCTGCCTGACCGGGGACATCTTCGACCTGTTCGTCTGGTTCGAGGTGATGGGCGTGTCGGCCTACGCCCTGACCGCCTACCGGCCAGAGGAACGCGGGCCGATCCAGGGCGCGCTCAACTTCGCCATCACCAACAGCGTGGGCGCATACCTGTCGCTGTCCGGAATCGCCGTGATCTACGGCCGCACCGGCGCGCTCAACATGGCGCAGATCGGCCGCGACATCGCCGGGCACCGGCCCGACGGCCTGGTCGTGGTGGCGTTTCTCCTGATCATCACCGGCCTGCTGATCAAGAGCTCGATCGTGCCCTTCCACTTCTGGCTCGCCGACGCGCACGCGGTGGCACCGACCCCGGTCTGCGTGCTGTTCTCCGGGGTGATGGTGGAACTCGGGCTGTACGGCATCGCCCGGGTGTACTGGTCGATGTTCGGCGACGCCCTCGGGCACCGGGACGTGATCACGCATACGTTCCTGGCCCTCGGCCTGCTGACCGCGGTCGTGGGCGCGCTGTTCTGCTTCCGCGAGCGGCACCTGAAGCGGCTGCTGGCGTTCTCCACCATCAGTCACGCCGGCATGTTCCTGGCCGGCTTTGCCCTGCTCACGCCGCTCGGGCTGGCCGGCGCGGCGATCTACGTCGCCGGTCACGGCCTGCTGAAGGCGGCGCTGTTCATCTGCGTGGGCATCATCTTGCACCGGCTCGGCTCGGTCAACGAACCGTGGCTGCACGGACGCGGCCGCCAGCTGCGGGTGACCGGGGTGGTGTTCACGCTGGCCGCGCTGGGCCTGGCCGACCTGCCGCCGTTCGCCACCTTCCTGGGCAAGGGCTGGATCGAGGACACCGGCGCCGCGCACGGGATGACCTGGATCACCGTGGTGCTCATCATCTGCTCGGTGCTGGTCGGCGGGGCCGTGCTCCGGGTGGCGGGCGGCGTCTTCTACGGGCTCGGCGATCCGCCCACCGAAGATCCGCAGATGGCGCGGGAGGCTTCGGAGGAGACCAGCGAGACGGAGCGCGGCAAGCGTCGCACCCCGCTGTCCATGATCGTGCCCGCCGCGCTGCTGGTCGTGGCCGCGGTGGTCATCACGCTGCTGCCTCACCTCGGGGCGGGCGTTCAGGGAGCGGCCATCCGGTTCCAGGACCAGGCGGCCTACAACCGCACGGTGCTGTCCGGGGGCCACATCGCTCATCCCGTGGCCATCTCCGGTCCGGAGAGCACCGGCATCACCGTGGCCGACGTGGTGACCGGGACCGCCTCGGCCGCTGGCGGCCTCGTCCTCGCCTTCCTCGCGCTCTACTGGCGGCGGCTGCCCCTGCTCCGGCGCGGGTTCGAACCGGGTACCGGCCTGGTCCAGCCGATCCGCCGCTTCCAGAGCGGCGTGATCAACGACTACGTCACGTGGATCGTCATCGGCCTGGCCTGCGTCGGCGGCTCCCTGGCGCTCACCATCCGCTGACCGATGTGCGCTGCATCATTCGCCGACGCCGGGCACGGCGGGATACACGAGGGCCATCCGCGGAGCGTTGCGCGGTTACGCGTTAGCGCCGCAGCCGCCGGGCGGCCATGATCCCGAACGCGGCCAGGCTGCTCTCCAGCAGTGCGTCGGCCAGAGCGGCCCGGCGCAGTGGCCGGTGAGCCAGCGCGAGGCCGAGCATCGAGGCCGCGTGCGCGGTGTCGACTCCCGAGCCGGCCCGCAGCGCCCGGCCCGGCGGGATCTCCTGTGACGGCCCGCGCGCGGACAGGACCCCGGCGGTCAGCGCTGCCTGCAGCAGGTGGCGAGCGCCGAGCACCCGGACCACCCCGAGGGCGCGGGGACCGGCCTGCCCGGGCGCGCACACGGTCAGCATCCGGCGCGGCGCGGCGAGCAGCAGCCCGCCGTAGCAGGCGCGCACCGCGTCGAGCAGAGACAGCGCGGCCAGGCGGTCCTGTTTCTGCGTCACTTGCGCCCGGCCAGCCTTCCGGCCAGTACGGCGCCCGCCGCCACCCCGGCGACGGCCACGGCGCCGGTGATCCGCGGGTGCGTGACCGCCCACAGCTGGGCGCTGCGGGAGTGCGCCTGGCTGTCGAAGATCCCGTGCGCGCCGTGATCCTGCCCGTCGCGGGCGTCGTCCGGCCGTTGCAGGTTGCCAGGGCCCCGATCGGGCCCGGCCTGGTCGGTCTGCTGGGAGTTGTAGCCGGTCTTGGCCAGGTACCGGTCCAGCAGGGCGGGCGCGAACTTGTTGGCCGCGATCGTGACCGCGGTGCTGGCCCCGACCCAGTACTCCCTGCGGCCCGGATGATCGGCGGCGTACAGCACGCCGCGCGCCGCGACCTCGGGCTGGTAGATGGGCGGCACCGGCTGCGGGTGGCGGGGCAGCTTGGAGCGAACCCAGGAGAACTGGGGCGTATTCACCGCCGGCATCTGCACGACCGTGACCCGCACGCCCGAGTGCTCGTGCATCAGCTCGCAGCGCAGCGAGGAGGTGAACCCGTTGACCGCGTGCTTGGCCCCGCAGTAGGCGGACTGCAGCGGGATGCTCCGGTACCCGAGCGCGGACCCGACCTGCACGATCGTGCCCCGGTCGCGAGGCTTCATCCGGGCCAGCGCGACCATCGTGCCGTAGACGAACCCCAGGTAGCTGACCTCCGTCACCCGGCGGAACTCATCGGGCCTGATGTCGGCAAACGGCGCGAACACCGAGGAGAAGGCGACGTTGATCCAGGTATCGATCGGTCCGAACTGCTCTTCCACCTGGCGGGCCGCGTCTTCCAGCTGGCTGTATTCGGCCACATCGGTCGGCACGGCCAGCGCCTTCCCGCCCGCCTCTTCGACATCCGCGGCCGCTCCGGCCAGGCCGGAGTCGCCGCGGGCGATCAGCCCCACGCTGGCGCCGCGCTCGCCGTACAGCCGGGCGGTTGCGCGTCCGATGCCGCCGCTGGCTCCGGTGATCATCACTGTCTCGGTCATGAGCCTTGTTCCTCCTTGACAAAGTTGTCGTGTCTGGTCATGGCTGCGGCCAGGGAGCGGCCAGCCGTACGGCGCACTCGAGCATGAGCGCGTGCACGAACGCCTGGGGCAGGTTCCCTCGCAGTTGCCGTTCGGTTACGTCGTATTCCTCGGAGTACAGGCCGGGGGAACCGCACGCGGCCCGGGTGCGCTCGAACCAGCGCACGGCGCCGATCTCGTCGCCCTGCTGGTGCAGGGCCAGGGCCAGGATGAACCCGCAGAGCAGGAAGGCGCCCTCGGCATCACCCAGCGGCCCTGCGTCGTGCCGGAACCGGTAGGCGTAACCGTCCAGGGTGAGTTCGTCTCGGTAGGCGCGCAGCGTCTCCAGTGTGCGCGGGTCATCGGGCGGCAGCGCGCCGCGGATGGGCGGCAGCAGCAGCGCGGCGTCGATCGCCGGGTCATCGGGGGATCGCTGCCAGCGGCCGGAATCATGTACCGCGATGGCCGCGGTGCGGGCCATGATGGCGTCCGCGAGCGCGGCCCACTCGGTGGCCTGCGGTTGCGAGTCACAGCTGCGTGCCGCGGCGCGCAGGCCGGCCACGCAGGTCAGCCGGCTGTGCGTCCAGGCCCGGTTGTCCATCTCCCAGATTCCGGCATCGTTCTCTTGCCAGCGTTTGGCGATGGCCTCGGCGGCGATCTCGGCCGCTCGCCAGCCTTCGGTGTCCAGCCGGTCACTGCGGGCTGCGGCGGCCAGCAGGAGCAGCGTCTCGCCCAGGCTGTCCAGCTGGAACTGCCGGTTCACCCAGTTACCCACCAGATCGAATCCGCCCGGGTAGCCGGGCAGGTCGAGCCGGCGCTGGTTGGGCACCGGGCCGCCGTCCACGGTGTAGGCCGGCACCAGGTCCGGCCCGTCGGCGTGCAGCCGCTCGCAGACAAATCGCACCGCGTCATCCAGGATCGGCCAGGCCCCGGCCGCGGCGGCGGCCTGCCCGGCATAGCTCTGATCGCGGATCCAGGCGTACCGGTAGTCGTAGTTGCGGCCCTCCTCGGCCCGCTCCGGCAGGCTGGTGGTGGCGGCCGCGGCCATCCCGCCCGCGGCGCTGGTCAAGCCGCGCAGCACCACCAGCGACTGCCGGGCGTCCCGGGAGGCCAGGGTGTGCTGCAACGGCGGGACGGCCTGATCCCACTGGTCCCGGGTGACGTGCCAGAGCCGGCCGGCCTCGGGCGGCCCGTCCTGGGGCGGCTTGGTTCCGAGTTCGAGGACCAGGTCGCGGTGTTCGCCGGGCGGCACGGTCAGGGACAGCTCCAGGAACGGGTGCCCCCCGGCCCGGCGTACCTTCGCCGCCGCGACGTCGCCGGACCAGCGCAGGTACAGTTCGCCGACCCGGCCGGTCCAGGTGCCGTGCTCATCTTGGCGGACCGACCGCAGGCCGCGGCGACCGAACCCGGCCCGCGGGTCAAGTTGCACCGTCACCGTCGCCGTGCCCTGCCGGGGAACGACCTGGCGGAGTAGCACGAGCCGGTCCGGCGTGGCGGGGTAGGCGAGGGCCTCGCGGCATTCGGTGATGCCCGATCCGGTGATCCACCGGCTGCGCCAGATCAGGCTGCCGTCCTCGTAGTACCCGCCCCAGACGAACTCGTCATCGGGCGTGACGGCGTACGCCCCGTCACCGCCGATCAGGCGGCTGAAGACCGCATCCGAGTGCCACCGGGGAGCGCACAGCCACACGATCTCGCCGCGCGGACCGATGACGGCGCCCCGCTCGCCGTCGGCGATCACCGCATAGTCCCGCAGGACGTGCAGGGGATAATGTCTCACCCGCGTCAGCTACCCGGAACGCGGCCGTCCACTCCGGGCCGGCCCGTCGCGTGTGGCCGTCCATTCCGGCCGGGCCTGGCCGTCGCGCGGGGCCGTCCATTCCGGCCGTGCCGCCGCGCGTGGCCGTCCACTGCGGGCGGCCCGGCCGCGGAGCCGTTCGGCGGCATCATCCCCGGCGGAACCGCTCGGCGTCCGAATGCCGGAGCCGGATGCCCAGGCCTGGCGCGGCCGGGTCCGGGGTCAGCTCCCCGCCCTCCGGCTTCGGCGCCCCGTCGAACAGCATCTGCTCGATCCGCTGGTGATCGTGGAAGTACTCGACGTGCCGCAGGTTGGGCACGGCGGCGCCGACGTGCGCGTGCAGGCTCGGGCAGCAGTGCGCCGATACCTGCAGGTTGTGCGCCGCGGCCAGCGCCGCGCCGCGCACGAACTCGGTGATCCCGCCGCAGCGGGTGACGTCCAGTTGCAGGCAGTCCACCGCGCCCGCATCGATCAGCGCGGCCGAGTCGGCCAGTGACCAGCTGTACTCGCCGGCGGCCACGTCCGCGGTGATCTGCCGCCGGACCGCGGCCAGCCCGGCGAGATCCCGGGAGGACACCGGCTCCTCGAACCAGGTCACGCCGTGGCCGGCCAGTCGCTGTCCGACCCGGACGGCCTGGCCGACGGTGTAGCCGCCGTTCGCGTCCACGTACAGCTCCCGGTCCGGTCCGATGACCTCGCGGGCCAGCGCCACCCGCGCGAGGTCGCGCTGCTCGTTGCCGCCCCAGGACTCCCCGATCTTGATCTTTACCCGGCCGATGCCGTCGGCCAGCCAGCCGGCCAGCTGGTCGCGCGTCTGCTGCTCGTCGTAGCTGGTGAAGCCGCCGCTCCCGTAGACGGGGACATGCTGGCGGGCCCGGCCGAGCAGGTCGGTGACGGGCAGGCCGAGGAGCCGGGCCTTGAGGTCCCACAGCGCCACGTCCACGGCCGATATGGCGGTGGCGGCGACCCCGGGCCGGCCGATGTTGCGCACCGCCCGCGCCATGGCCTCGCTGGCGCCGGGGATGTCGAACGCGTTGCGGCCCAGGACCACGCCGGCCAGCACGTCGGTCACCACCGAAGCGGCCGCTCCGGCCGCGTAGGTCCAGCCGGTGCCCTCCTCGCCGCCGGCCTGCGCGGTCACCAGCACCAGCGTGGTCTTATCCCAGGCCAGCGTCCCGTCTGCTTCCGGCGCGTCGGTCGGGATGACGTAAACCGCGGCGGCAACGTCCTGGATCTCTGGTTGATCGGCCATGACCGGCCTCTACCTGCGGCCGAGAGCATCAAACGCCGGGCGCGATGTTTGGCCGTCGTCCTGGCGGACAGCTTCGGATGACGCCCGTTCGCGGGCGTGGCAGGTACGTAATCGCGCAACAGGAGGTCAGGCGCAGTGGGACAGAGCGTTTCTGAGGCATTGATCGAGCGGCTGGCCGAATGGGGCGTGGATACCGTATTCGGGATTCCCGGCGACGGCATCAACGGGATCATGGAGGGCCTGCGGCGGAACCAGGACAAGATCCGGTTCGTCCTCGTTCACCACGAAGAGGCCGCCGCCTTCATGGCCACCGCGCACGCCAAGGCCACCGGCCGGCTCGGCGTGTGCCTGGCCACCTCGGGACCCGGCGGCATCCACCTGCTGAACGGCCTGTACGACGCCAAGCTCGACCACATGCCGGTGCTGGCCATCACCGGCACGCAGGAGACGTCGGTCCTCGGCACCGGGTACCAGCAGGAAGTCGCGATGGACAAGCTGTACCAGGACGTCGCGGGATACGACCAGATGATCTACAACCCGGCACAGGTGCCGGCGGTGGTGGACCTGGCCATACGCAACGCCTACGCGCACCGCACCGTGTCGCACATCACCGTGCCCAACGACATCCAGGTGGCTGACGCCGACGCCGACCCGTGGCAGCATGTGGCACCGGCCCGTTCGCCGCACACCGCGCCGATCATGCTTTCCGCGCCCGGACGCCCGGACGACGAGGATCTGCAGCGGCTCGCCGACCTGCTGAACGACGGGAAGAAGATCGCCATCCTGGCCGGGGCGGGCGCCCGGCACGCGCGCGAGGAACTGCTGGCCCTGGCCGAGACGCTCGACGCGCCGATCGTCAAGACGCTGTCCGGGAAGGCGACCGTCCCGGACGACTCCCCCTACACCACCGGCGGGATCGGCCTGCTCGGCACCAGGCCGTCCGAGGACCTGATGGAGGAGATCGACACCCTGTTCCTGGTGGGCACCAACTTCCCCTACACCAAGCACCTGCCGGAAGCGGGCAAGGTGCGGATCGGTCAGATCGAGGCCGACCCGGCCCGGGCCGGCGGGCGGATCGCGACCGAGGTGCCCGTGGTCGCAGACGCCAAGCAGGGCCTGGCCGGCCTGCTACCGCTGCTCAAGCAGCGCTCCGACGGCTCCTTGCTGGAGAAGTACCAGAAGGAGACGGCGAAGTGGCGCAAGAGGATGGCGGCCCTCGAGGACGCCGAGCGCAACCCCATCGCGCCGCAGTACGTGGTGGCCGTGCTGGACGAGCTGGCCGCCGACGACGCGGTGCTCACCTGTGACAGCGGCACGATCGCGACCTGGGCCGCGCGGCACTGGATGATCCGCGGCGGGCGCGAGTTCTTCCTGTCCGGCAACCTGGCCACGATGGCGCCCGGCATGCCGTACGCGATCGGCATCCAGCACGCGTTCCCCGGCCGGCAGGTCATCGGCTACGTCGGCGACGGCGGCTTCTCCATGCTGATGGCCGAGTTCATCACGGCCATCCAGCATCAGCTCCCGGTCAAGATCGTGATCAACAACAACAACTCCCTGGGCCAGATCCTGTGGGAGCAGATGGTGCTCGGCTACCCCGAGCACGGGGTGCGCTACCCGCAGCCGTTCGTCAACTACGCGGCGCTCGCCGAGGCCAACGGCGCCCTCGGGATCAAGGTTGAGCAGGCCGCCGATGTGCGCGGGGCGGTGCAGCGGATGCTGGCCCATCAGGGACCCGCGCTGCTCGACGTCAACGTCAACCCGGACGAACCGCCGCTGCCGGGCAAGGTCGAGTACGAGCAGGCCAAGAAGTTCACCGAGGCTTTTCTGCGCGGCCAGCCGCGCAAGGCGACGATCGCCACCACGCTGTTCAAGGACAAGATCAGCCAGCTGAAGCCGTAGCCGGCCAGGCAGCGGGAAGGGAGGCCGGATGGACGGCAATGCCCGGCACAGCGGGCCCGGTCGGCTGATGCACCGCATCACGCCGGGCGCGGGCACCAGGCGGGAGCACGCCATCGACAGGGTGGTCCGCAACATCGAGACCGGTCACTTCGAGCGCAGCCTGTCGGCGCTGACCGCCGCCGGCGCGCTGGTCACCGCGGCCGAGATCTTCTTCGAGCACGACAGCGCCAGCTTCGGCAACCGGATGATGTGGCTGCCGGTGGCGCTCGGGCCGGTCGGCGCCGCGGCGGGCATCGCCGGGGTGTTCAGCCGGCGGATGGCCAAGACCGCGCTGCCTGTCGCGTCCGCGGCCATCGTCGCGAATGGGCTGCAGGGTACCTACCTGCACGCCCGCGGCATCGCCCAAAAGCCGGGCGGCTGGTCCAATGCCCGCTACAACATGGAAATGGGCCCGCCGCTGCTGGCTCCGCTGTTGGTGACCATGGTGGGCGGCATGGGCCTGCTGGCCGCGATCCTGCGCCGCGAACGGTGAGCGGCGAACCCGCCGGGAACCCGGCGCCGGCGACTCCCCCCGCACCAGGCCAGGAGTCTGCACCGGGAGGCTGGGACGGCAGATTCCCCGGCTTCGACACGGCGGCCCAGGCCGGGCACTGGGATCCGGTCACCGCGGGCGTGGTGCTGTCTCGGCTCCGGATGCCTCAGGAGCTGGGGTTCTTCACTGCGGCGGAGGAGGCCGCCGCGACCGCGCTGTGCGACCAGTTGCTGGGCCAGGCCGGCGAAGGCGCGCGGCGCATCCCGGCGGTCGTCCTCATCGACGCGCGGCTGGCCCGGATGGAGACCGACGGCTGGCGGTATGCCGACATGCCGGAGGACGCGCAGGCCTGGCGGGACACGCTGCGTTATCTGGACGAGGATGCGCAGGCCATGTTCGGCCGCGAGTTCGCGCGGTGCCCGGCGCAGGACCAGCGCACGCTCATCCAGACCGTCCAGGACACCGGGAGCAAGGACTGGCACGGGCTCAACGCTGCCCACGTGTGGAGCCTGTGGACCCGGTACGCCTGCACGGCGTTCTACTCCCATCCGCGGGTGTGGGACGAGATCGGCTTCCCCGGCCCGGCCTATCCGCGCGGCTACAAGCACGCCGGCGTGGACGCCCGCGAGCCGTTCGAGGTCGCCGACCACCATCCGGCCGACGACCCGGTGCAGGAAGGGTACTGATGGCCGGCGTCCGGGACCGCAACCAGTCGGCGTGGCTGCTGCCGAACGACGGCACCCGCACCAATCACAGGCTGCGCTCCGAGATGCGCCGGTTCGACGACGACGACGAGGTGGACCTGGCCGTGGTGGGCTGCGGCGCGGGCGGCTCGACGGTGCTGCAGCGGCTGGCCCGGCGCGGCTGGCGGGTCGTCGGCCTGGACGCCGGGCCGTTCTGGGACCCGGACGCCGACTGGGTCAGCGACGAGGCGGGCTCGCATCACCTGTACTGGACCGAACCGCGGGTCATCGACGGCGACGACCCGGTGCCGCTGGGCTCGAACAACTCCGGCCGCGGCGTCGGCGGGTCGATGGTGCACTACGCCGGCTATACCCCGCGCTTTCACCCCAGCGACTTCGCCATCTGGACCAACGACGGAGTCGGCGCCGACTGGCCGATCGGTTACGCCGACCTCAAGCCCTACTACCAGGACCTCGAGGCCGAGTTGCCGGTGGCCGGCCAGGACTGGCCGTGGGGGGATCCGCACACGTACCCGCAGAGCCCGCACCCGGTCGGCGGCAACGGAGAGGTGTTCCTGCGCGGCGCCCGCAAGGCCGGCATCACGGCGAAGGTCGGGCCGGTCGCGATCGCCAATGGGCGCTTCGGCAACCGGCCGCATTGCATCTACCGGGGGTTCTGCCTGCAGGGGTGCAAGGTCAACGCGAAGGCCTCGCCGCTGATCACGCACATCCCGGACGCGCTCGCGCACGGCGCCGAGATCCGCCCGGACTCGATGGTCACCGGGATCGAGGTGGACGAGCGCACCGGCCGGGCCGTAGGCGTGCACTACGTCCGCGACGGCGTGCCCCACCTCCAGCGGGCCCGGGTGGTCGTACTGGCCGGCTACTCGATCGAAACCCCCCGGCTGCTGCTGCTGTCGGCGTCGAAACGCTTCCCGGATGGACTGTGCAACGACTTCGATCAGGTCGGGCGCTACCTGATGGTGCAGGGTGCGCCGCAGACGGCCGGCCGGTTCGACGCCGAGGTCCGGATGTACAAGGCACCGCCGCCCGAGGTCAGCAGCGAGCAGTTCTACGAGACCGACCCGTCCCAGCCCTACAAGCGCGGCTTCGCCATCCAGACGGTCTCGCCGCTGCCGATCACCTGGGCCGAGCACGTCGCCGCGCAGGGGCACTGGGGCGAGGCGCTGCGCGCGTACATGAGCGACTACGTGCACTGGGCGTGCCTGGGCGCGCTGTGCGAGTTCCTGCCGCTGCCAGGCAACCGGGTCACGCTGGCTGAGGAGAAGGACCGGCACGGCCTGCCCGTGGCGCGGTTCTCTTACTCCCAGTGCGACAACGACCAGCAGCTGGTGAAGGCCGCCCAGCACGCGATGGAGGCGATCCTGCACGCCGCGGGCGCGGACGAGGTGATCACGATCAAGCGCTACGCGCACCTGGTCGGCGGGGCGCGGATGGCCGCGGACGAGCGGCACGGCGTCGTGGACCGCGACTGCCGCAGCTTCGCGGTGCCCAACCTGTTCATCACCGACGGCAGCGCGCTGCCCACCCAAGGCAGCGCCAACCCCGCGCTGACCATCATGGCCGTCGCGGCCCGCGCCGCCGACCATCTGGCCGCCAGCACGCGGTAGCCGCTGACCACCCGGCCGCCGGCATGTGGTGAACGCCCGGGTCACGGTTGCGCCACGATTGATGTCGATCTTTACCGGGCCGCGATATCTTCGCGAACAGGGCTGCAGGGCACGTTCTATCCGGAAGAGGCGGGATCGGATGAAGATCAGACGGTTAATCCCCGGCGGAGCCGTGGTGGCATCGCTGGCGCTGATCACTGCGGGAGGCGTGGTGCCGACGGTGGCACAGGCGTCTGTCGCGCGCGGTGGCGCAGGCCCCGTGGTGATGCACTACACCGGCACGACGGGCGTAGCCCGGCTGCTGCCCAGGAATCCGCGGCCGGCGAATAGGGCGCCGGCCCGGGCATTCCCGAAGGGTGCCCGCAGGCTGCCGTCGGGCCGGTTCTCGGCCACGGAGGCGGTACCCCGCATCGCGACGACAGCGGGCGCGGCCACGGCCACCATCGCTCCCCGGGTCAACTTCAACGGCGTCAGCAGCCGCGACAGCCAGTTCACCAACTACAACCTGAAGTTCGAACCCCCGGACCAGGGGCTGTGCAAAGGCAATAGGTTCGTACTCGAGCCGGTCAACTCCGCGTACCGCATCTACCGCACGAACGGGAAGTCGGTCCGCGGGCCGTTCAACGTCAACGACCTGTTCAATGTGGGCGGCAAGGAGTTCACCAGCGATCCGCGCTGCTGGTTCGATCCCACCACCCAGACCTGGTTCGCGACGATCCTGTTCCTGAACGACACGAGCACCGCGAGTTCGCTGCTGATCGCCGTCCGGCACAGCCCGAACCCGCTCGGGCTGTGGAACGAGTACTCGATCGACACCACGGACGAGGGCCGGGGCAACGGCTGCCCGTGCTTCGGTGACCAGCCGAGGATCGGGATCGACCAGCACAACCTGTACGTGACCGCCGACGAGTTCTCGATCACCGGGCCGCAGTTCTTCGGCTCCGAGATGTGGGCGATCGACAAGGCGGATCTGGTCGCCGGCAAGCCGCTCACGCACTTCGTGCGCTTCGGCCTGACGCCCGCCTCCCAGCCGGTCGTGGCGCCGCAGCCTGCCCTGTCCACGGGGAAGCCGAACGCCGAGTACTTCCTCGGCGGGCTGGACGGCGGTCAGGGTAGCCACCAGATCAGCGTGTGGGCCATGACCAATCGGAACCAGGTCGGCAAGGGCGGTATCCCCACGCTGACCAGCACGGTCATCAACTCTCAACGCTATGCCAACCCGCCGAAGTCCCCGCAGAAGGGGTCCACGAGCACGCTGGACTCGGGCGATGACCGGATGCAGTCGACGCAGTTCATCGGCGGCACGGTCTGGGGCGAGCTGACGACCGCGGTACGGCCGGCCGGCGACCGCAGGGTCCGCGCCGGAGGTGCCTGGTTCCAGGTCAGGCCGCGGCTCGGCGCGAACGGGATCGCCGGCGCGTCGATCGTCCGCCAGGGCTACATCGCTTCCGCCGGCCAGTACGCGATCTACCCGGCAGTGCAGCCCGACGCGGCGGGGAACGCGGCGGTCGTCTTCACCTTGACCAGCCGCAACCGGTTCCCGAGCGCTGCGTTCGCCACCCTCAAGGCCGGGGCGGCCAACTTCGGCCCGCCGGTCGTGGCGGCGTCAGGGACCGGGCCTTACTTCCGGAAGTCGACGCGCTGGGGCGATTACTCGTTCGCGGTGCCGAGCGACACGTCGCACTCTGCCTGGCTGGCCACCGAGTACATCCCGCCCAGGTCCAGCCAGACCACCAACGGGCAGCAAAACTGGGGGACGCGGGTCTTCAACGTACCGCTCCCCTGAGGGTCTGCGTGGTGCTGGAGCCGCCCGTCGCCCTTGCCGGCGGCGGGCGGCTCGGCCGCCTTCGCCTTCGCCCGGGGTGAACGATGACCCTCATCGTGGTGTCGGGTGCGCCCGGCACCGGCAAGTCGACGGTCGCCGCCGCGGTGACGGGGGCGCTGCGCTGGCCGCTGCTCAGCCTGGATCCGATCAAGGAAGCGCTGGCCGATGTCCTGGGCCTTGGTGACGAGGACTGGTCGGATCGGGTAGGCGACGCCGCGGCCGAGGTTGTGTTCCGGCTGTCCGCGCAGTTCCCCGACGTGGTCGCCGAGGGCTGGTGGCGCGGGGCCCGGCGCGAACGGGCGCTGCGCGAGTTCGCCGGAGCGGTCGAGGTGTTCTGCCGGTGCGACCCGCAGCTAGCGGTCAGCCGGGCGCGCTACAGGCACGGCGTCAGCCGTCACCCCATTCACCGCGACGTGATCAATCCCTCCCGGATGCTGGCGCGGGTGGGCGAACTCGCGGCCACCGTCACCCCGCTCGGCCTGGAGGCGCCGCTGGTGACGGTGGACACCGGGGAGCCGGGCGCGCTCGCGGCCGCGGTCGCCGAGGTGGCCGAGCTCGCCGGCCGGCCGGGCTCGCCGTAGCCCCGGCACGCGCGCCCGGTTGGCCGCCCGCGACGTGGCGCGGGACCGGTGCAGGATGATGACGACCGAGGCGATCACGAGGGCCGCGCCCAGGCCTTCCCGCCAGGTGAATCGCTCGCCCAGCACCACGATCCCGGCCAGCACCGCGACGACCGGGTTGACATAGGCATATGTCGACACGGTGGGCAGGGGCAGGCGGGCCAGGGCGTAGCCGTAGGCGGTGAAGGCCAGGATCGAGCCGGCGAGGACGAGGTAGGCCAGCGCGAGCCAGGACGACGCCGGGACCGAGGCCCACCGGATGCGGCCGAACTCCCCCGTGCCGGCCGCCACGGCCAGCAGCACCGCGCCGCCGGCCAGCATCTCGATGGCCGCGGCCAGCATCGCCTGGCGCGGCAGCGGCAGCCGGTGACCCAGCACCGACCCGAACCCCCAGGCCGCCGCCGCGCCGAGCACGATCAGCACGCCGGACAGGCGGCCGCCCGCGGTGCCGCCGACCAGGATCGCCACGCCGGCCAGCCCGGTCACCAGGCCGGCCGCGGAGCGCCAGGTGACGCGCTGGCCCTGCACCGGCCAGGCGAAGACGATCATCCACAGCGGCACGGTGGCCACCAGCACGGCGGCCAGTCCGGAGGGCAGCGTGGTCTCCGCCACGGTTACGCCGCCGTTCCCGGCGAACAGCAGCAGGATGCCGATCACGGCGCCGGCGAACCACGCTTTCCAGCCCGGCCTCGCACTGCCCTCACCGGGCTCGCGGCCGCGGGCGCCCGCCCACCGGGCGACGGGATACAGCAGCGTGCCCGCGATCATGTACCGGATGCCGGCCAGGAAGAACGGCGGCAGGTGCCCCACCCCCACCCGGATGGCCAGGTAGGTCGATCCCCAGGCCACGTAGACGACCCCGAGCGCGATCCAGCTCAGCACCTGGCTACGCCTGTCGACAGCGGCGTCGTAGGTCATACGTCCATCGTCGCCGGGCGGCGATACCGCGCCCAGTGGCAGAAACGACAACTTAGGGTAGATTTCTGCCATGCACCGGATTGCCATTCCCGTCACCCCCGGCATGCCGATGTTCGAGCTGGCCATCCCCTGCGAGGTCTTCGAGCCCGGCCGCCGGGACTTCCCCGTGCCCTGGTGGTACGACCTGCAGCTTTGCGCGGTCCAGGACGGGCCGGTGCGCACCGCCGAGGGGCTGCGCTTCGACGGCCAGGCCGGGCTGCGGGAGCTCAGCCAGGCGGAGACGGTGATCGTCCCGGCCTGTGCCGACCGGCAGGGTGATCCGCCCGCCGCGCTGCTTCAGGCCCTGCGCGCCGCGTACGACCGCGGGGCGCGGATCGCCTCGATCTGCACCGGCGCCTTCACCCTGGCCGCCGCCGGCCTGCTCGACGGGCGCCCCGCAGCCACGCACTGGATGCACGCGGCCGAACTGGCCCGGCGCTGGCCTGCGGTCCGGGTGGAACCCAACGTGCTGTACATCGACGACGGGCAGATCCTCACCTCCGCCGGGTCCGCGGCGGGGCTGGACCTGTGCCTGCACATCGTGCGGCAAGACCACGGGACCCGGATCGCGAACATGCTCGCCCGCCGCCTGGTCGTGCCCCCGCACCGCGAAGGCGGCCAGGCGCAGTACATCGAGCAGCCGCTGCTGGCCGCCGCCCCGGGCCTGGGTGCCTCGCTGGACTGGGCCAGGGGCCACCTGGAGCTGCCGCTGACGGTCGAGGACCTGGCCCGGCAGGCGGCGATGAGCCCGCGCACCTACGCGCGGCGGTTCCGCCAGGCGACCGGCACCACGCCGCTGCAATGGCTGTGCCGCGAGCGCGTCCGGCGCGCGCAGGACCTGCTGGAGAACACCGACGACACCATCGACCGGATCGCCTCCCGGTGCGGCTTCGGTTCGGCGCACCGGCTGCGCACGCACTTCGCCCGGGTCCATCAGGTCACCCCGCACGAGTACCAGCGGATGTTCCGGAGCCGCGCCGCGGCGGCGTGAGGGCGCAGCCGAGAGGGGGAAACATCAGGCGCGTGATAGCGCTGCCAATGCTCCCCGTTAACGGATCACGGGCCAGCGGGCGGGCCAGGATGACGGTGACTACGCTGGAAGGGCCGGGCCAGTAACACCCCGTGACCCGGCCGCTGTTAAACAGCATGAGGAGGCCGATGATGAGCCTAGATACCCCCGCCGGCACCAAGGGAGTGCGGATGCCGGGCGCGTCCAGTCCGATCGCCAAGTGGGTGTACCGCATAGCGGGCAACCGGCACCGCCGCTCGGGCTACAAGTTCCAGGGGATGGACCTGCTCTTCCTCACCACGACCGGGCGCAAGTCCGGGCAGCAGCACGAAAACGCGGTGTCATGGTTCGCCGACGGCGACGACGCGTGGCTGATCGTCGCGTCGGCCGGCGGCACGGCCAAGAACCCGGCCTGGTACCTGAACATGGCCGCGCACCCGGACCAGGTGTGGATCGAGCTTCCTGACCGCAAGCTCCAGGTGACACCCGAGCAGCTCGACGGCCCGCGCCGCGAGGAGGCCTGGCAGCGGATCACCAGCGCCCAGCCCCGATACGCGAAGTACCAGACCAAGACCGACCGCTCGCTGCCGGTGATCCGCCTGGTTCCCGCCGGGACCACTGGCGGCACCGCCGACGCGACCGCCGCCGGGACCGCTGACGGCACCGCCGCCGGGACCGCTGACGGCACCGCCGACGCGACCGCCCCCGGGACCACTGGCGGCACCGCCGCCGGGACCACTGGCGGCACCGCTGACGGGACCACCGACGGAACGCGGCCCGGGCCGGACGCACCCCAGCCTTAACCCGGTCAGGCGGCCAGCCGGTCCAGGGCGGCCCGGATCCTCTTCTCCGACACCGGCTCCGGGGTGCCCAGTGTCTGGGCGAACAGACTGACCCGCAGCTCCTCGATCATCCAGCGGATCGCGGCCGCGTCGTCGCCGGACCGGGCCGGCTCGCCGAGCTCGCGCAGCGCCTGCTGGTAAGCGTCCGTGACCCGGTGCACGACCGCCATCCGTTCTGCGTCGCGCGCCACCGACTCCGCCATCTTGTCCAGCCTGCGGATGATGGCCCTCAGGTAACGGACGAGGTCGGGCAGCCGCCGCAGCCCGGTTTCGGCGACGAACCCGGGGTAGATCAGCGCGGAGAACTGGGCGCGCATGTCGTCGAGCGCCGCGGCCGGGCCGCCGGCCTGCGCCAGCCTCGTCCGGACCTCGTGCGCCTCCGCGAGAACCCGCGCGACGATCTCGACCACCTCGGCCGTGATGACGGCGAGCGATGACCGCGCCGCATCCACCAGGCGCGCGAACCCCGCGGCATCCCACGCCGGGCCGCCGGACTCGGCGATCACGGCGTCGGCCGCGCAGGCCGCGCAGTCGTCGAGCAGGGCGGCCGCGCTTGGGTACGGGTGCGAGCTCATAGCCAGCTTGGCCTGGGGCGGCAGCCGCCCGGCGATGGACCGGACACCCGAGGGCACCCGGAGCAGCAGCAGCCGGCGCGTGCCCCGCAGCATCGCTTCGCTGGCCTCGGCTTCGGTCGGAAACAGCCGGACATCGACCGCGCTTCCGGCGTCGGCCAGCGCCGGGTAGGCGCGGACCTGCCCGTGCCTGAAGACCCTGGGCAGGGCGCCGAGCGTCCAGTCGGTCAGACCGGCGCGGGTGATATCGCCGGCCGCGTCCGATAGCGCCGCCTCCAGCCGCGGCCGTAGTTGCCGCCGCAGCGCGGCCAGATCCTTGCCACTGGCGAGCACCCGGTCGCCGTCGAGCACGCGGAACGTCATCCTCAGGTGCGCGGGCAGCCGCGACGGGTCCCACGCGTCCCGCGGGATCTTCACCCCGCCGATCCGGCCGAGCTCGGCCGCCAGCGCGTCCAGCAGATCCCCGTGCACCGATCCCAGCCGGGCCAGGACGGTGCGGGCGGTGTCAGGGACGGGCACGAAGGCGGTGCGCAGCGGCTTGGGCAGCGACCGGATCAGCTCGGTCACCAGTTCCTCGCGCAATCCGGGCACCTGCCAGCCGAGCTCGTCGCCGCTGACCTGGTTGAGCAGGGCCAGCGGGACATCCGCGGTCACCCCGTCGTCGGGCTCGCCGGGGGCGAACTCGTACGACAGCGGGAGCCCGCCCCAGGCATCGGGGTAGTCGGCCGGGCGGATCTCCTCGACGGCAGGTCCGACGAGGTCATCGGCGGAGAAGGTGAGCAGCTCGGGCTCGCTGGCCCGGGCCTTCTTCCACCACGCGTCGAAATGCCGCGCCGACGTCACGTCGGCGGGGATCCGGTGGTCGTAGAAGTCGAACAGGGCGGCGTCATCGACCACGATGCCGCGCCGCCTGGCCCGGCGCTCCAGATCCGCGGCGTCGTCCAGCAGTTCCCGGTTGCGGTGGAAGAACCCGTGGTGGGTCTGCCAGTCCCCCTCCACCAGGGCGTGCTGGATGAACAGCTCCCGGGCGCCCGCCGCGTCGATGGTCGCGTAGCCGACCGGCCGCGCCGCCACGATCGGCAGCCCGTACAGGCTGACCTTCTCGGTGGCCATCGCCGCGCCCCGCCTGGCGTCCCAGCGCGGTTCGCTGTAGCTGCGTCTGGCCAGGTGCGCCGCCAGCGGCTCGGCCCACTCGGGCTTGATCGCGGCAGCGGTCCTGCCCCACAGGCGGGAGGTCTCGACCAGCTCCGCCGCCATGACCCACTGCGGTGGCTTCCTGGCCAGCGACGAGTCGGGAAAGAGGGCAAAGCGGGTGCCCCGGGCGCCCGCGAACTCGGCCGGACCCCGGCGTTTTCCCTGCGGCCGCTGGGTGTCCTGCATCCCCATGTGCGACAGCAGGCCGGACAGCAGCGAGATGTGCACCCGGTCCGCGATCTCCCCAGGGACGCGGCCCTCCGGCTTGGCCTCGCCGCGCCGCGGGCGCGCGGCCGCGGCGTCCGGGCCACCACCGTTAGGCGCCTTCTTCTTCCTCTGCCCCGGCTGCTCCCCCGCCGGCGCGCGCGCCGTCCGCCCCGGCCCGGCGGTGATGCCGACGTCGCGCGCCGCCTGGCGGAGCTGGCCGTGCACGTCCTGCCATTCCCGCACCCGCAGGTAGTGCAGGTACTCGCGGCGGCACAGGCGCCGGAACGCGGACCCGGACAGCTCACGCTGCCGGTCACGCAGGTAATCCCAGAGGGTGAGCAGGGAGAGGAAATCGGATCCCGGTTCGGAGAACCGCGCGTGCATGGCGTCGGCCGCCTCGCGGGCGTCCGCGGGCCGCTCCCGGGGATCCTGGATGGACAGCGCCGCCGTGATGATCAGCACCTCGCTGGCACAGCCCTGCCGGCCGGCCTCCAGGATCATCCGGCCCAGCCGGGGGTCCAGCGGCAGCCGGGCCAGCTTCCGCCCCACGTCGGTGAGCCGGGACGCACCGCGACCCGGCGCGAGCGCACCGAGTTCTTCGAGCAGCCGGACGCCGTCGGCGACGTTGCGCGATTCCGGCGGGTCGATGAACGGGAGGTCGCCGATCTCCCCGAGGCCGAGCGCCGCCATCTGCAAGATGACCGAGGCCAGGCTCGTCCGCAGGATCTCCGGGTCGGTGAAGGGCGGGCGCGAGGCGAAGTCCTCCTCGCTGTAGAGCCGGATGCAGATGCCGTCGGCGGTGCGCCCGCACCGGCCCTTGCGCTGGTCGGCTGAGGCTTGCGAGATCCGCTCGATCGGCAGCCGCTGAACCTTGGCCCGCTGGCCGTACCGGGAGATCCGCGCGGTACCCGCGTCGATCACGTACCTGACGCCGGGAACGGTCAGTGAGGTCTCCGCGACGTTGGTGGCCAGCACCACCCGCCGGCCTTGGTGCGGGTCGAAGATCCGGTGCTGCTCGGCGGCCGACAGCCGGGCGTACAGCGGCAGCACCTCCAGGTTCGGCCGGCCGCCCAGGGCCTCGGCCGTGTCCCTGATCTCCCGCTCGCCGGACAGGAAGACCAGGATGTCGCCCTGGCCCTCGGCGGTGAGCTCGTCCACCGCGTCGCCGATGCCCTGTACCTGGTCCCTGGGCTCGCGATCGGGGTGGTCCGGGTCGGCGAGCGGCCGGTAGCGCACCTCGACCGGGTAGGTGCGCCCGGACACCTCGATCACCGGCGCATCCCAGAAGTGCTGGCTGAACCGCCCGGGGTCGATGGTGGCGGAGGTGACGATGACCTTGAGGTCGGGCCGGCTCGGCAGCAGCCGCTTCAGGTAGCCGAGGATGAAGTCGATGTTGAGGCTGCGCTCGTGCGCCTCGTCGATGATGAGGGTGTCGTAGCGCAGCAGCTCCCGGTCGCGCTGCAGCTCGGTCAGCAGGATCCCGTCGGTCATCACCTTGATCAGCGTGCTGTCGCTGGACGTGTCGGTGAACCTCACCTTGTACCCGACCGCCCCGCCGAGTTCGGTGCCGAGCTCGGCGGCGATCCGGTCCGCCACGGTGCGCGCGGCGATCCGCCGGGGCTGTGTGTGGCCGATCTGGCCGGTTATGCCGCGGCCGAGTTCGAGGCAGATCTTGGGCAGCTGCGTGGTCTTGCCGGAGCCGGTCTCGCCCGCGATGATCACTACCTGATGGTCACGGATAGCCGCCGCGATCTCGTCCTTGCGCTGGCTGACCGGCAGCTCGGCGGGATAGCTAATGACGGGCACGGCCTGGCGGCGCTTTTCCACCCGGGCCGCCGCCGCTTCCAGCTCGGTCTCGATCCCGGCGAGCGCGCGCTGCCGGGCAGCGGCATCGCGCAGCGCCGCCGCGCGGTCGGCGCGGCGGCCGAGCCTGCGCTGATCGAGCGGCATGAGCGCAGGCAGGCGCTCTCGCAGCGCGGAAAGCGAGGGGGTCAAGGTTGCGGTCTCCACAGCGGCACTAAGAACACGGCCAGGATGGCCGGAGAAGGTCCTCGAGATCTAACGCTTTTCCCGCCCTCGTCCTTCCGCGCCCGGCCTGCCTCCTGACCGCTCGCCAGCCCAGGCTGACCCCGGCGTGGGCGGCAGCGCCGACGGTTCAGGCGGCGAGCAGGGCGTCCAGATCGGGACGCAGATCCTCAGGGGTAACCGTGGACTCGTAGCGCCCGGTGACCTGCCCGGTCCGGTCGACGACGAACTTGGTGAAGTTCCACTTGATCTCGTCGGTACCGATCGCTTCGGGCCGGGTGTCGCGCACGTGGTCGTACAGCATGCCGGCGGCCGGGCCGAAGTCTCCGGGCGCCTGGGCGCGCAGGTAGGCATACAGCGGGTCAGCGCCGGGGCCGTTCACCTCGATCTTGCCGAACACCGGGAACGTGACATCGTAGGTCGCGGTGCAGAACTGCTGGATGTCGGCATCGCTGCCCGGCTCCTGCGCCCCGAACTGGTTGCTCGGGAAGCCGAGGATCTGCAGGCCGCGGTCCTTGCGGTCGCGATACAGCGCCTCCAGGCCCGCATACTGCGGGGTGAAGCCGCACTCGCTGGCCACGTTGACGATCAGTAGCACCTGGCCGGCGTAGTCACGCAGGTCCTGGGTGCCGCCGTCGGCGGTCTTGACGGTGAAGTCATAGGTGTTCATGGACGGTCCCACAGGTTGATGACGGTTTCCCGTGCCGGGTCACGGGTCGCCTCGACCCTAGCTCGCCGCCCGCCGGGGTGCGCCGCCGGGCGGCTCGCCGGCTCTACAGCACGGGCAGGTAGCGGTCCAGCTCGTACTGGGTGACCTGGCGCCGGTACTCGTGCCATTCGGCCCGCTTGTTCCGCAGGAAGAAGTCGAAGACGTGCTCGCCCAGCGTCTCGGCAGCCAGCTCGCTGTGCTCCATGGCGTTGATCGCCTCGTCCAGGCTCTGCGGTAGCGGGCCGATGCCGAGCGCGCGCCGCTCGGCCGGGGTGAGCGCCCACACGTCGTCCTCGGCGCCTTCCGGCAGCTCGTAGTCGTTCTCGATGCCCTTCAGGCCCGCCGCGAGAATCAGCGCGTACGCCAGGTAGGGATTGCACGCCGAATCCAGCGAGCGGAACTCGACCCGGGTGGCGTTGGCCTTCTGCGGCTTGTACATCGGCACCCGGACCAGCGCTGAGCGGTTGTTGTGCCCCCAGCAGATGTAGGCCGGCGCCTCGCCGCCCGCGCCCGCGGTCGCCGCGGCCTCCCCCCAGAGCCGCTTGTAGGAGTTCACCCACTGGTTGCACACCGCGGTGATCTCGGCGGCGTGCCTGAGCAGCCCGGCGATGAAGCAGCGGCCCAGCTTGGACAGCTGGAACTCGGCGCCGGGTTCGTAGAAGGCGTTCCGGTCGCCCTCGAACAGCGACATGTGCGTGTGCATGCCCGAGCCGGGATGGTCGGTGAACGGCTTGGGCATGAACGAGGCGTGCACGCCCTGCTCGATCGCCACCTCCTTCATCACCAGCCGGAACGACATGATGTTGTCCGCCGTGGTGAGCGCGTCCGCGTAGCGCAGGTCGATCTCCTGCTGGCCCGGCGCTCCCTCGTGGTGGCTGTACTCCACCGAGATGCCCATCGACTCCAGCATCGAGATCGCGGTGCGCCGGAAGTCGTGGGCGATGATGTGCGGGGTGTGGTCGAAGTAGCCGCCGGAGTCGATCGGCTGCGGCTTCGTCCCCGGCTCGGGCTTCTCCTTGAGCAGGAAGAACTCGATCTCCGGGTGGGTGTAGAAGGTGAATCCGAGATCGGACGCCCGGCCGAGCGCGCGCTTGAGGACCCACCGTGGGTCGGCGTAGGACGGCGATCCGTCCGGCATCAGGATGTCGCAGAACATGCGGCCGGTGCCCAGCGACTCCCCCTGCCACGGCAGCAGCTGGAAGGTCGCGGGATCCGGCTTGGCGATCATGTCCGCCTCGTAGACCCGGGCGAACCCTTCGATCGCCGACCCGTCGAAGCCGATTCCCTCCGCGAATGCTCCTTCGAGCTCAGCCGGCGCGACCGCGACCGACTTCAGGTAGCCGAGCACGTCGGTGAACCACAGCCGGACGAACCGGATGTCGCGCTCATCGAGCGTGCGGAGCACGAATTCCTCTTGCCTGTCCACGGCCTTCACCTTCGAGTCCGACGCACCGCTAGCTGCTCTGGGCCACCTAGTCTGCCCGGCCGGTGTTTCCGGCAGGTTACGCGCCGCGATGGCGGCCGCCCGCCCGCAATACGCTGGAGGCGTGCCTATGCTGCGGATCGCTCTCGCTCAGGTAAATCCCACCGTTGGTGACCTGGAGGGAAACGCCGACCTGGTCGTCGAGTGGACCAGGCGCGCCGCCGGCTCCGGCGCCGGCCTGGTCGTGTTCCCGGAGATGATGATCACCGGCTACCCGGTCGAGGACCTCGCGCTGCGGGCCTCGTTCGTGGACGCGTCGATCGCCACCGTCCGCGCCACCGCGCGGCGCCTGGCCGCCGAAGGCCTCGGTGGGATCGCCGTGGTGACCGGCTACCTCGACCGGCGGGCCGACCTGGCGCCGCGGGTGGGCCTGCCGTCCGGCGCCCCGCTGGACGCCGCGGCACTGCTCTACGACGGGGCGATCCAGGTCACCTCCGCCAAGCACCACCTGCCGAACTACGGCGTATTCGACGAGTTCCGGTACTTCGTCCCCGGCAACCGGCTGCCCGTCTTCCGCATGCAGGCCGGCGGCGGTCGGGTGGACGTGGCCGTCGCCATCTGCGAAGACCTCTGGCAGGACGGCGGGCCGGTACAGGTCGCCTGCGCGGCGGGGGCGGCGCTGCTCGCGGTGCCGAACGCGTCACCCTACGAGCGGGGCAAGCTGTATGTCAGGCAGCGGCTCTCCGCCCGCCGGGCCCGCGAGGCGGGCGCCGCGCTGGCCTATGCGAACATGCTCGGCGGCCAGGACGAGCTGGTCTTCGACGGCGGCTCTCTTGTGGTGGACGCGGCCGGCCGCACGGTCGCGCAGGCTCCCCAGTTCTGCGAACAGCTACTGGTCACCGACCTGGACCTGCCGACCGCGGATCCGGCCCGGCGGCCCGGTGATACCCCCGCCGACGCCGGTGACGGCACCATGATCACCATCCGGCGTCTCGAGCTCGAGCCCGTTGAAACCCGGGATACCGAACGGCCCCAGGCCGGCCCGGTCACGCCGCAGCCGGGCACCTGGGCGGCGAAATGCGTGGACGGCCCGCCCGGCGGCCTGGCCGAGGTCTACGCGGCGCTGGTCCTCGGCACGGCGGACTACGTGCGCAAGAACGGCTTCGGGTCGGTCATCCTCGGACTGTCCGGCGGCATCGACTCGGCGCTGACCGCGACGATCGCGGCCGACGCGATCGGTCCCGACCGGGTACACGTGGTGCTGATGCCGAGCCAGTACTCCTCCGAGCACTCGGTCGGCGACGCCGAGGACCTGGCCAAGCGCCAGGGCCTGCACGCCCGCACGGTGCCCGTCCGCGCCATCGTGGACGCTTTCGACTCCGAGCTCGACGGCCTCACCGGCCTGGCCGCGGAGAACCTGCAGGCCCGGATCCGCGGCATGATCCTCATGACGCTGTCCAACCAGGAGGGCCACCTGGTGCTGACCACCGGGAACAAGAGCGAGATCGCCACCGGCTATTCCACCCTGTACGGCGACTCGGCCGGCGGGTTCGCGCCGATCAAGGACGTGCTCAAGACGCTGGTCTGGGAGCTGGCGAAGTGGCGCAACGCCCAGGCCGCGCAGGACGGTCAGACGCCGCCGATCCCGGAAAACTCGATCTCCAAGCCGCCCAGCGCCGAGCTGGCCCCAGGCCAGCTGGACACCGACTCGCTGCCCGACTACGCGGTGCTGGACGCACTGCTCGACGATTACGTCGAGAAGGACATGGGCGCGGCGGCGCTGATCGCCGCCGGCCACGACCCGGAGCTGGTGCAGCGGGTGATCAGGCTGGTGGACACGGCGGAGTACAAGCGGCGCCAGTACCCGCCAGGTCCCAAGATCACGCAGAAGAACTTCGGCCGCGACCGCCGGCTGCCGATCACCGACCGCTGGCGTGAGCAGATTGGCTAGCTCGCCTCGGCGGGCACGCCCCGGCGACGGCGCCTCGGCGTCTCGCCGGGAGCCGATGTTCAGCTCGGTGCAAACCTTCCCGCAAAGGAGCAGGCCATGAAGTCCAAGATCGTCGAGGACGCAGATGTCGTCACCTACGTCGTGGTGTGCGACCCGGGCGATGAGGCGGTCTCCGCGCTGACGCAGTTCGCGCGGGCCGAGGACCTGGAAGCCGCGCAGATCACCGCGGTCGGCGGCTTCGAGCGCGCCACCGTCGGCTGGTTCGACCCCGCGACCAGGGAATACCGCCGCATCCCGGTGGACGAGCAGTGCGAGCTGTTGTCGCTGATCGGTGACGTGGCCGAGGGCCAGGACGGCCCCATCCTGCACGTGCACGCCGTGCTCGGGCTCTCGGACGGGACCACGCGCGGAGGTCACCTCCTCGAGGGCCGGGTGTTCCCGACGCTGGAAGCCATCGTGACCGAGTCCCCCGCGGAATTGCGCAAGGTGCTGCGTCCGGAGCTCGGGATCGCGCTCATCGACCTGGACCGTTCCGAATCCTGACGGTCCCGGTGGAGAGGTGGTCGTGTCCACCGCAGGCGTGACGTTCCAGCTTCTGGACGGCAGGCAGGCGGCTGGGCACGCCGATGAGCTGCGGGCCCTGCATCACGAGGTTTACGGTCAGGCCGAGGACGACGCGCTGCTGGCCAGGCAGTTCCAGGTATGGCGCCGCCAGCCGGGTTCGGCTCTGGCCGAGGCCCGGCACGGCGGCTACCTGATTGGTTACGCCGCCGGGATGCCACTTCGGTCATCGACGTCCTGGTGGAACGGTGCGACCACGCCGTTGCCAGCCGAGATCACAACCGAGTATCCCGGCCGTACGTTCGCGCTGACCGAGCTGCTGGTGCGCCCGGCGTGGCGCAGGCAGGGCATCGCCCGGGCCCTGCACGACCTGATCATCGGCAGCCGCCGCGAGGAACGAGCGACCCTCACCGTCTCGCCCGGCGCCACCTCGGCGCAAATCGCCTTCCGCGGCTGGGGCTGGCATAAGGCCGGCCGGATCCGGGGCCCCGGTCCCGGCTCCCCCGTGCTCGACGTACTGATCTTCGCCCTGCCAGCCGGTCACGAGTAGACACCGGGCGACCGGGTCGCTCTGCGGCGGCACCACGTCATGATCGCGATGGGGTGGTGTCCGACGGCTCCGCCCGGCCTGAGATACTGATCCGGAGGGTCCTCCGTCTAGTAATAAGGAGTGCGCGGATGAAGGTGGGCTTGCACATCGCGGATTTCACCTGGGAAGGCGGACCGCCTGCGCTGCGGTCCCGGCTGGGTGAGGTGGCGCGGGGTGCCGACAACGCCGGAGTGGACCGGCTCAGCGTGATGGACCACGTCTGGCAGATCGGGTCCCTCGGCCCGCCCGAGCACGAGATGCTCGAGGCCTACACCGCGCTGGGCTTCCTGGCCGCCGTGACCGAACGGGTCAAGCTGCTCACGGTCGTAACCGCGGTGGTCTACCGCGAACCGGGGCTGCTGGCGAAGGCGGTCACGACGCTGGACGTGCTGTCCGGAGGACGCTCCATCCTGGGCATCGGGGCGGCCTGGAACGAAGAGGAGGCCCGCGGGCTGGGCTTGTTCTTCCCGCCCCGCGCCGAGCGCTTCGAGCGGCTGGAGGAGGCGCTGCGCATCTGCCAGCAGATGTGGAGCGAGGACGACGGCCCGTTCGAAGGCAAGCACTACCATCTGGCCCGCACGCTGAATTCGCCGCAGGCCCTGAGCCGGCCGCACCCGCCGATCCTCATCGGCGGTGGCGGGGAGCGCAAGACGCTGCTGCTGGTGGCCCGCTACGCCGACGCATGCAACCTGTTCGACACCCCGGAACTGCCGCACAAGCTCGATGTGCTGCGCCAGCACTGCGCCGCCGAGGGGCGCGACTACGACTCGATCGAGAAGACCGTGCAGGTCCGGTTCGACCTCGGCGAGAACGGCGAACGGGTGGAGCAGACGATCGAGCACCTGCACGAGCTGTCCGAGTTCGGCTTCACGGTGGCGCACGGCACTCTCGCCCGGGTCGGCACGCTGCGCCCGCTGGATCTGATGGCCGAACGCGTCATTCCGGCGATCGAGACGTTCTGAACCGCGGCGCCCGGACGCTACTTCGGGCGGAGCCGATCCGGGCTGCTCGACATCGCTGGGTGACGACCGAAACACCGGCCGCTGACCCGGCCTTGAATCTGCCCCGAAACTGGCATCGGAAGAGGTCACAATCCTCCCGGGGAGACGGGGGCGTGATGCGGCTACCGGCCGCCGAGGACGGCATCGACCTGCTGAGCTTCCTCAGGCCGGCGGTTGAGCCGGATGAAGGCGCTCCCCGGCACCGGGGTCATGGGTTGTGTCGTCCGTCCGCCCGGGCGAGGCGCTGGGCGAGTTCACCGATGTCGCCCGCGCTGATCAGCTGGCGGAAGCCGGGGTGATCGCGCGGCGGCATAGCCCAGTAGTCGCCGGTGGCGCGTCCGCGCCAGATTCGCCACCGCGGAAACCGCTGCCGGAGCCGGGCAAGCTCGGCATCCTGGCTGTCCTCGCTCCGCTTTGCGTTCACGACGGGAGGCGGACGGCCGTGCCGGAGGGGGCGGGCGGCTGGGACCGGTATGGCCGCATGGTCAGGGAGCTACCTCCTGGACGCAAGCCCGATGGCGCCCGGCGTGCCCACGGTCGACGCCGCACATGACGGGGCCCGGCCCGGGGGAAGGGCCGGGCCCCGCTCGGGGGAAACCTCTCTGACACGAAACGCCGGTCGTGGCGGGGGCGTTACACCTGCTCGCCCCGGCGATCCCGGGCCTGCCGCCGCCGGCCAAGGGCCGGGCACCATCGGTCAACGACCGGGCGCCATCGGTCAACGACCGGGCGCCGTCGGTCAGGGACCGGGCGCCATCAGCCAACGGCCAACCGGACGCTCTCGCCGGGCTGGCGCGGATCAGCTACCCGGCTGGTCGTCCAGGTCGGCGAACGGGCGCAGCTCGAGCCGACCCCCCCGGGCCATCGGGTGGGCCCGGGCCACGTCGATCGCCTCGTCCAGGTCGGCGCATTCGAGCAGGTCGTAGCCCACGATCACTTCTTTAGTCTCCGCGAACGGGCCGTCGCAGACCAGCAGTTCGCCGTCACGGACGCGGATCGTCGTGGCCGCTGACGGCGGCGCCAGCACGTTGCCATCCAGGCGCCTGCCGCGGCCGTCATTGTCCGCCACCCACGCGTCGATGTCGGGCTCGGGGGACTTGTCCGTGTCGGGCTCGGTGTCGGTGCAGACGAACATCAGGTACCTCATCGCTTGCTCCTCGCGGTCGTGTTCCTACCAGGACGACGAACGGGCGGCGCGGCCCGGGACACAGGACCGGAGGTCGTGATGACCCACGGCGTCCTGCGCACCGGCTCTCGTCATGGACCGGGATCACCACATTGTCCATCGTGCCTCAACGCCGGGCCGCGGCTCCGGGCAGGCATCTCCCGCCGCGGTGCGGCGGGCGGTCAGCCGCACCCGGGCGACCCGAGGCGGCCAGCCATCTCCCGCGCCGGTGCGGCCGGGCAGGCGGCCGCGCCCGGCAACCCGCCGGCAAGCTCCGCCGGCGATAAGGGCGCGGCAGCGCGGCATCCGGCGATAGCGTGGCGGCGCGGGGCCCCTACCGCGGACATGCCGCGAGTCGTGCCCCTTCGCCAGCTGGCAGGGATCGGAGCGGTGATGCAGGCAATCATGGTCAGCGAGTTCGGCGGCCCGGAGGTGCTGCAGCCCGGCGAGGCGTCCCTGCCGGAACCGCAAGCCGGCGAGGTGCTGGTCCGGGTGGTCGCGGCCGGCGTGGGTCCGTGGGACGTCTCGCTGCGCCGCGGCGGCTGGACCGGCTCGCTGCCCTACATACCCGGCGGGGAGTTCGCCGGGTATGTCGAGGGCGACACCGGCGCCGACTTCGCCCTGGACCCCGGCGCGCCGGTGTACGGCTACCCGGGCCTGACCGGCTGCTACGCCGAATACGTGACCTGCCAGGGCGAACAGCTGGCTCCCGTCCCTGCGGGCCTGTCCGTCATCGACGCGGCCGCGGCTCCCATCGACGCGCTCACGGCCGAGCAGGGGCTGACCGACGTGCTGGCCATCGCGGCCGGCGACCGCGTGCTGATTACCGCCGGCGCGGGCGGGATCGGTCATTTCGCGGTGCAGATCGCTCGCATCCTCGGGGCGTCGGTCATCGCCACCGCCAGCCCCCAGCATCATCAGTTCCTGCACCAGCTCGGCGCGGCCAACGTCTTCGACCACACCAGGGCCGACTGGCCGGACCAGGTCCGCGAGCTCACCGGCGGGGGGGCCGAACGAGTGCTCGCGTGCGCGGCGCCCACCCTGGACGGCGCCGCCCGGGCGGCCCGGGACGGGGCCCTGATCGCCACGCCGGTCCATGCCGGTCAGCCTGAGGCCGGGCGGGTCCGCTGGCAGCAGTACAACGGTCAGCCCAGGGGCAGCCGCCTGATCCGGATGGCTCCGTGGTTCGACGACGGATCGCTGTCGGTCACCCTGCAAGCCCGCTACTTCTGGCAGGACGCCGCGCAGGCACACCGCGTGGCCGAAGAGGGGCATACCCGCGGCAAGCTGGTGCTGATCGTCGATGAGGACCTGGCGGCCGCGATCGAGGTCTGACCGCCGGCGCCATCGCGCAGGTGCGGGCGCGGCATGACATCGAGCAGCTCACCCCCATGGCCGCCGGGCCGTCCCGGTAGCCGGGGCTGGCTCCCCCCGGACGGCCGCCCGCGACCCGGCACCGCGGCGCGTCCAGCGCGCCGCCTAGGGTCAGACAGTGACCGAACTGCTGCTGTTGTCGAACTCGACCGCTCCGGGCATGCGGTTCCTGGAACACGCCAGCCAGGCCGTCCGGCCGGTCCTGGGCGGCGCCCGCACGGTGCTGTTCGTGCCCTTCGCCAGCGGCGATCCGGACGCGTACACGAGCCTGGTGCGCGCGGCGCTGGCCCGTATGGACATCCGGGTCACCGGCCTGCACGAGGCCAGCGACGTGCCCGGGGCGGTGCGGGCCGCCGAGGCGGTGTTCGTCGGGGGCGGCAACTCGTTCCGGCTGCTGCGGGCCGTGATCCGGCTCGGGATCCTGGACGTGCTGCGCGGGGTGGCAGAAAACGGCGTCCCGTACCTGGGCGCCAGCGCCGGATCGAACCTGGCCTGTCCCTCGATCCGCACCACCAACGACATGCCGATCGTCGAGGCGGTCCCGCTGTCGGCGCTCGGATTGATCCCGTTCCAGCTCAACCCGCACTACCTGGACCCGGATCCGCGCAGCTCGCACCAGGGCGAGACCCGGCCGCGCCGGATCGAGGAGTTCCTGGAGGAAAACGACGTCCCGGTGCTGGGACTGCGCGAAGGAGCCTGGCTGCGGGTATCGGGCCGGAACGCGGTCCTGGCCGGGAACAGCACCGGGCGCCTCTTCCGCCGGCACGCCGAGCCAGCCGACGTCCCGGTGGGCACGGATCTGTCCCACCTGCTCGACACCAGGCCGCGGTTCGACGTCGGCCCCGGCGGGTAGCGCGCGCCGGGCGGCAAGGTCGGCATCGGCCGGGCACGCGCTGCGACAGGTGGTTACGCTGTGCTGACGGGCATTCACGATGGCCGACCCGAGCCATCGGCGGGCGTGCGGAAAGGCGCAACATGGCCAGGAACTGGTTCAGGCCCACGGTCTCGAGCCGTCGAGACAAGGCAGCGGCTTTCGATACCAGCGTGGCGCATCCGGCCCGGGTGTACGACTACTGGCTGGGCGGCAAGGACAACTTCGCCGCCGATCGGGAGGCGGCCGAGCAGGTGATCGCGGCCAATCCCCAGGTGCTGCCGGGCGTGAGGGCGAACCGGAAGTTCCTGGGCCGGGCGGTGCGGTACCTGGTCGGCGAGGCGGGGATCCGCCAGTTCCTGGACATCGGCACCGGACTGCCGACGGCCGACAACACCCACGAGGTGGCGCAGCAGGTCGCGCCGCAATGCCGGGTCGTGTACGTGGACAATGACCCGATCGTGCTGGCGCACGCCCGAGCGCTGCTGACCAGCACGCCGGAAGGCGCCACCGCCTACGTCGACACCGATCTGCGGGACACGGAAGCGGTGCTGCGGGGGGCGGCGCAGACGCTGGACCTCAGCCAGCCGGTCGCGGTGATGCTGCTGATGATCTTGCAGTACATCCCGGATGCGGAGGACCCGTGGGGGATCGTGGCCCGGCTGATGGACGCGGTTCCGCCGGGTAGCTACCTGGCCCTGTCGGACACGGCCGCGGACATCGACGCGGAGGCGGTGGCCGAGTCCGCGCGCCGGTACAACCAGCGGCTGGGAGCGGTGCGGCAGACCCGCCGCAGCAAGGCGGAGTTCAGCCGGTTCTTCGAGGGCCTCGACCTGCTGGACCCGGGCGTGGTACCGCTGCCCGAATGGCGGGCGATCGGCCGCCCCGGCCAGCGCATTCCCGCCTACGCCGCGGTCGGCCGCAAGTCCTGAGCGCGGAACTCCCGGCCATGATCAGCGTCGAGACGCACGGGCAGGTGGCCGTGGTCACGATGACGCACGGCAGGGCGAACGCGCTCGACACGAGCCTGTGCCGCGCTCTGGCCGCGCACTTCGGGCAACTGGAACGCGACGGCCACCGTGCTGCCGTGCTGACCGGGCACGGGAGCATCTTCTCGGCCGGGGTGGACTTGCTGCGGCTGCGTGATGGCGGCCCCGGATACCTCGAGGAGTTCCTGCCCGCGCTCAGCGAGGCGTTCCTGGCCGTATTCAATTGCTCCGTGCCGGTCGTCGCCGCGCTCAACGGGCACGCGATCGCCGGGGGCTGCGTCCTGGCCTGCGCCTGCGACCACCGGGTGATGAACGCGGGCCGCGGGCGCACCGGCGTCACCGAGCTGCTCGTCGGGCTGCCGTTCCCGGCCGCTGCGACAGAGATCCTGCGCTTCGCGGTCGGCACCCCGCGGCTCAAGGAGATCAGCTACTTCGGCCGGACGTATGCCGCCGCCGAGGCCGTGGCGCTCGGGCTGGCGGACGAGGTGGTTGACGAGGCATCGGTGCTCCCCCGCGCGGTCGCGGCCGCGGCCGAGTTCGCGGCGCTGCCCGGCGAGCCGCTGCGGCATACCCGCAGGCAGATCCGCGCACCCGCGCTGGACCTCATCGCCCGGCAGCGCGCGGATGACGAGCTGGTGCGCCAGATGTGGGGCTCGCCCGCCGCCCGCGACACGGTCGACCGGTACGTGACCAAGACGCTGCGGAAATGAGGGCCGGCCCGGCGCTACTGCGCGGGTCAGCGCGGCGCCAGGCCGAGCAGCACGTGGTCTGCGACCCGCTCCGGGAAGTCCGGCGGGATCAGTTCCGGGTCGTGCTTGCCCCGCGACATCACCGCGCCGGTGAGCATGGCCACCGCCACCTCAAGGTCCGCATCCGGCCGCAGCTCGCCCGAGGCGATCCCGCGTCGCAGCACCGACCTGATCAGCTCGCGGCGCGGCTCGACCACGGTCTCTTTGTATCGCTGCATGATCCTCGGGTACTTCTCCCCCTCGCCCAGCAGCAGCGCGTACCGCCGCATCCGGGTCGGGTCGGCCGCGTCCTGGCACATCACCCGGAGCATCGCGACCAGGTCCTCGCGCACCGACCGCCCGCGCGGCTCGGGCAGCGGCGACTTCAGCAAGCTGAGCGCGTCGAGGAGCAGATCCTCCTTGCCGGCCCAGCGGCGGTAGATGGTGGCCTTGCCCACGCCGGCCCGGGCGGCGACGGCCTCCATGCACACGCCGGCCACCCCGGACTCGGTGAACAGTTCCAGCGTGGCGTCCAGGATGGCCCGCTCGGCGCGCTCGCTGCGCGGACGCCCGGGCCGGCGAGCGACAACTGGCTCGCCGGCCCGGGCGGGCAGGACCTCTGCCTGACGCATGGCGCTTATCCTTCCACGCCCGCCGGCTCGCCGGCCATCTCGCTGCGCTCGGCCTCGGCCGGTACCGGCGCGGGCGCCGGCTGCCGCGCACCCGGCATCCACCGGAGCACCACGAGCGCCCCGGCCAGCGCGATCAGCGCTCCCACCACCGTGGTGACGTGCATGGCGTCGGTGAACGCCGAGTCGGCCGGCCCGAGCAGGCCCCGGCCTGTGGCACCCAGGTGCTGCGCGACGGCCTGAGTAGCCGCGATCGACTGGCCCGCGGTGCCGCGCGCCGCCGCCGGCAGGGCGGACAGGGCGGGACTGAGGTGGTCCCGGTAGGACTGAGCCAGGATCGAGCCGAGCACGGCGACGCCGAGCGCCACACCGACCTGGCGGGCGGTGTTGGTCAGCGCCGAGCCGGCCCCGGCCCGCTCGCGAGGCAGCACGTCCATCACCGCCGAGGT
Source organism: Streptosporangiaceae bacterium (assembly GCA_036496025.1). Classification (GTDB taxonomy): domain Bacteria; phylum Actinomycetota; class Actinomycetes; order Streptosporangiales; family Streptosporangiaceae; genus PALSA-505. The sequence continues at coordinate 16,372 of DASXLW010000080.1, read as the reverse complement.
GGCCGAGGGAATCGCCACGCCGATGCCCGCGCCCTGGACGGCGAACAGCACCCCCAGAACCCAGATCGGCGTGGATGTCCCGAGCACCGCGTACCCGGCCAGCGCGCCGGCCATGACCAGCATGCCCGACGCGCCGACGGCCTTGGCCCCGAACCGCTGCACCAGCGCGGCGCTGCGCGGCGAGAACAGCAGCTGGCCGACCGCGAACGGGATGGTCAGCAGGCCGGCGTCGAGCGCGCTGTAGCCGCGGACGTTCTGCAGGTAGAAGGTGGTGAAGAAGTACACGCCACCCATGCCGAAGAACAGCAGGCTGATCGCCCCGACCGAGGCGGAAAGCCGGTGATCGGCGAACAGCCGCACGTCCAGCGAAGGATGCGAAATGCGGCTCTCGTGCCAGGCGAAAATCCCCAGCACGGCCAGCCCGCCGAACAGCGGGCTGAGCACGTCACCGCGCACCCAGGACCCGGTGTCGCCGCCCTGGACGATGCCGTAGACGACGAGCACGAGGCCGACGACGGACAGCAGCACGCCGAGGTAGTCGATCTTCCCGGGGTCCGGGTTCTTGGACTCCGGGACCAAGATCGCGACCGCGATCGCGCCCGCCACGGTCACCGGCACGTTGATCAGGAAGACCGAGCCCCACCAGAAGTGGGCCAGGAGCAAGCCGCCGAGCACCGGGCCGACGGCCACCCCCAGGCCCACCGCGGTGGCCCATAGGCCGATGGCCCGCGGCCGCTCGTTGGGCTCGAACACGTTGGAGATGATGGACAGGGTCTGCGGCATCACGGCGGCGCCGCCGAGGCCCATTGCGGCCCGGGCGAAGATGAGCTGGTCGGGCGACTGCGAATAGGCGGAAAGAAGCGACCCGATGCCGAACAGCGCGAGGCCGATCATGAGCATCCGCTTGCGGCCCACCCGGTCGCCGATTACGCCGAAAGTGAACAGCAGGCCGGCGAAGACGAGGGTGTAGGAGTTGATGGCCCATTCAAGCTGGCTCTGGCTGGCGCCGAGCCCGCCGCGCGGCTCGGCGATGGTCTTGAGGGCGACGTTCAGGACGGTGTTGTCGATGACGATGGCTAGCAGCCCGACGATCAGGACACTGAGGATGCCCCAGCGCCTGCGGTAGATCATCTGCTTGTCCATGGTTCCTTTCGGATGAGGCAGCGGGCGCCCGGCGGGAAGATCGGGTCCGCCGCCGACGTTGGGCTCGTAAGATGGCGCGGCCACGTTGGGGATCGTGACCATTATCGATACGGAACAGGAGCGTATCGATATACATTCCCGATGTCACCCGATTTTCGGCCGGGCCGCCGTCTCGCGCCGGCGAGCACGCCGTGCAATGATCGAGTCGTCCGGGGACGCCAGTGGGGCGCCTCGAGGCGAGGAGGTTTCGTCATGAATCCTGTTCCAGGCGGCCCGGCCGCGGCCGGCGCCCAGCCCGAGCCTCTCTACGGCGGGAAGGCGGGGCGGCGGATCACCGTGCGGGACATAGCCGCCGCCAAGGGCCGGGCCGAGAAATGGCCCATGCTCACCGCATACGACGCGCTGACCGCCCGGGTGTTCGACGAGGCCGGCATTCCCGTGCTGCTCGTCGGCGACTCCGCCGCAATGGTGGTCTACGGTCACGACACGACCATCCCGGTCACCGTGGACGACCTGATCCCACTGACCGCCGCGGTGGTCAGGGCGACCAGCCGGGCCATGGTCGTGGCGGACCTGCCGTTCGGCTCCTACCAGGCCTCGCCGCAGGCTGCGCTCGCCGCGGCGACCCGGTTCCTGAAGGAATCGGGGGCGCACGCCGTCAAGCTCGAGGGCGGCGACCGCGTGCTACGTCAGGTCGAAGAGCTGGTCGCGGCCGGGATACCGGTGATGGGCCATCTCGGCCTGACTCCGCAGTCGGTCCACGCCTTCGGCGGCTACCGGGTGCAGGGCCGCGGCGAGGACGGCGAACGGCTGCTGCATGACGCGAAGGCACTGCAAACCGCGGGCGCGTTCAGCCTGGTGCTGGAGGCCGTGCCCGCCACGCTCGCCGCCCGGGTGACGCAATCGCTGTCGATACCGACCATCGGGATCGGCGCCGGCCCTGACTGTGACGCCCAGGTCCTGGTCTGGCAGGACATGGCCGGGCTTTCGCCGCGCGTGCCCAAGTTCGTCAAGCGGTACGCCGACCTGGCCGGGACGCTGCGCGCTGCGGCCACCGCCTACGCCGAGGACGTGACCTCGGGGGCGTTCCCGGCCGAGGAGTACTCCTACCACTGAGCCCTGGCGCTGGCGAGACCGGCGCTGACGCCACCCTTAGTCATCCCGCGGGCGATCGCCAGCACCGGCCGATGCGGGGCCCTGGCGCGGTAGGGCACCATGGGCGGGTGGATGCCGATCAGGTGGCGGCGCTGTACGCGCTGCTCGCCCCCACCGGGTGGCTGGAGCGGACCACGGCGTTCGCCCGGGCGCTGCGGTCGGGCGCCCGGACGCCCGGGGGCCTGCTGCTGGTCGGAACGCCTAGCGAGGAGCCCTGGCACCTGGCCGCCCATCTCGACGAGGAGAGCAGGTTCGCAGGCATTCCCGAGCTCATGCCGACGCTGATCCGGTGGGCGCCGCCGGCCGGGGGCCCAGACCATCTGCGGGTCGGCCTGGGGCGGCTGGAGGCGGCCCGCCGCGGCGAGGCGCTGTTCGTGGTCAGCCCGCAGGCAGCGCCGGTTCCGCTGCTCGAGCGGGTCAGCGACGCGCGCCGGGCCGGTGCCGTGATCCTCGCCCTCGACCAGGGCGACCGGGAGCTTGAGGATCTGGCCCACGAGACGCTGACCGTCCGAGAGGCGGCCGGCCCGGTTACCTTCGACGCGGCACAGCACCTAGTCAGCGCGGCGGCCGGAGGGCGCGGTCCCGGCCCCGGGCCGCCGGGGCAGCCAGGGCAGCCGGGGCAGCCGACCGGCCTGCGCGGGCTGCGCAGCAGGCTGGCCAGGCTGCTGGACACCGTCAGCGGATCGCCGCCGCGGTAAGAAGCCCGGTCAGGACCGTCAGGAGTCGAGGCTGAGCACCATCGTCGGCCGCTCGATGATGTGGTCGGCGCGCAGCGGGCGCACCGCGGTACCGATCGCGAAGAACTCGGTGGTGTGCGAGCCCCAGGTGTGGCTGTGCTGGCGGAGCTGCACTCCGACGATGCCCTCGGCATGCAGCTCCTCGGCCTCGGCCTGCATCCGGCTCATGGCCAGCTCGCGGGCGTCATACAGCGCCTGGGTGAACTGCTCCAACTCCACGTTCTTGCCGATGTTACCCAGCATGCCGCCCAGCCGCTGGTGCGCCACGTGGTAAACGCACGAGCCCATCACCATGCCCAGCGGCGCGTAGCCGGCCCGGATAAGCGTCCAGAAGTCCTGCCCGGACAGGTCCGAGGTGAACGGCTGGTTCTTGTTGTTCCGCCACTGGGCGACACCCCCGCCGCCGGCTCCCTCTTCGGCCTGCACCGCCGTGCCGACCGCGATGAACTCGGCAATGTCGCTGCCGAACTCCTTCATCTCCACGTCCAGCCGCACGCCGACGATGCCGTCGGCCCGCAGTTCGTCGGCCTCGGCCTCCATCCGGCTCATGGCCAGCTCGCGGGCGTGGTACATCGCCTGGGAGAGGACGTCGAGCTCCTGGTTCTTGCTCCACCGGCCCAGCTGCAGGCCTACGTGGTAGATCGAGCTGCCGAGGACCAGGCCCAGCGGCCGGAAGCCGGCCTCGCGAACGAGCAGGAACTCGTTCACCGACAGGTCCGAGGTGAAGATGGCGCCGGCCCGGCCGGGCTGCAGTTCGGCCAGGCGCCGCATCGCGTCCTGCGGCACCCCGGCCGGCGCGTGCTGCGCGTCGGCCGTACTGAGGTCCGCGCCCTGCTGCTCGGTCATCGCCTCTCCCTCGGCTTCATCTGCTGGCCTGGTCACACAACCCTCCTTCCCTCGGTCAGCGGGTCGGGCCCCAGCCGGACCCGGGCGGCCTGCCGACGCTGCGGGTCAAGCGAAAGTATCGGCAGGCTGGGCCGGACCCCGTGCCGCTCCCGGCGGGTGAACCGGGCGATAGCCGTGCCGATGATCGTCACCTCGGCGATATGGTCCCGGCCATGCTGCTGGGACGGGCATTCCCGCTCGCGCACCCGCATCTTCATGTCGGCGATCACCACGGCCTCTGCGCCGTGCGCGCGCACGTCCTTCTCCAGCTGTACCCGCGCGTCGTGCCGGGCGTCGTTGACCAGCTCTGTGTAGCCGGTCACCTCGCCGTTGCCGACGCCCCACCGGGTCTGCCCCGTGGTCAGCCAGTCGTCGTGCCGGGCGCCGATGGAGATGCCGAGGACCAGGCCGGCCGGCACCCAGCCGGTCGTGACCAGCTTGGCAAAGTCCTGCCCGGACAGGTTCGAGGTGAACGGCGCGCGCAGCGGCGCCGCACCGGGCGCCCGGACCGCGGTGCCGATCGCCTTGAACTCCAGGCCGCCGGCCGGGAAGGGGCCGATGGTGAGCGAGACACCCACGACTCCGTGCCCGCCGAGCTGGGCGCATTCGGTGGTCATCCGGCCGATCGCAGCGCGGCGGGCCTCGTACATGGTCTGCACCAGCGCGCCGAATGACCCGTAGCCGCCCTGGCCCGACACCTGCGTGACGCTTCGGTACGGCGTCGCCCAGCCGCCGTAGCCCGCCCAGGAACCCGGGCAGGCGAATCCGCCGGTGTAGCCGATGTTGTAGACGGCGGCGCCGAGCACCTGGCCCACGGGCTCGAACCCGGTACCGCGGATCGCGGCGAACTCATCGGCCGACAACGCCGATCCCCAGGTACCGCTGTCGCGGATCTCCGCCATCCGCGCCTCGGCGGCCGCCGGAAGCCCTGAGCCGGTGCCTGCGGGCCGGGCTGGCCGTCCGGGGTCGCCTGGCCGGTCTTGGGTCAACCGCCACCCCTTCCTCGCTGCCCACACCTTACCGGGCGGGCGATGGGAACCGCGGTATGAGCCCGGCCCGCGGGGTCACCCGGCCCGCGGGGTCACCCGGCTCGCTGGGTCACCCGGCTCGCGCCCGCCGCCCGGATCGCGTCCGCCGCCCTGACTGCGTCCGCGCCCCGGCTCCGTGTCCGCCGGGGCGCTCGCGCCTGGCCGGGCGCGTCAGTCGCCGCCGGGCGCGTCAGTCGCCGTCGGCCGCGTCCCACTCCTCGTTGCGCCGTTGCACGGTCTCCAGCGCGTGCTCGGCCTCCTCCCGGGTCGCGTAGGGCCCGAGCCGGTCCTTGCCCGGGCACGCTCCGTCCTCGGTCTCGACCGTCCCATGCCGGGTGCAGAAGTACCAGCGCTGCTGTGTCTCCATGCCGATTAGAATTTCAGACCATGACGACTATGCTCCAGCCTGGCCGGCTCTCCCCGCTGCGCCAGGTTCCCGCCGACATCCCGCGGCCCGAGTATGTCGGCAAGAAACGGCCGACGCTCGGCGAGCCCGACGTGAAGGACGCCGACACGATCGAGCGGATGCGGGTGGCCGGGCGGCTGGCGGCCCGCGCGCTGGCCGAGGTGGGGCGGCACGTCGTCCCGGGCGTCAGCACCGACGAGCTCGACCGGATCGGGCACGAGTTCCTGGTGGTCCACGGCGCCTACCCGAGCACGCTGGGCTACCGCGGCTACCCCAAGTCGCTGTGCACGTCCCTCAACGAGGTCATCTGCCACGGCATCCCGGACGACACGGTGATCGCCGACGGGGACATCGTGAACGTGGACATCACCGCTTACATCGGCGGCGTGCACGGTGACACGAATGCCACGTTCCTGGCCGGGAACGTGGACGAGGAGTCGCGGCTGCTCGTCCAGCGCACCCGCGAGGCGATGATGCGCGGTATCGCCGTGGTGGCGCCCGGCCGGCCGCTGAACGCCATCGGCCGGGTGATCGAGTCCTACGCGAGGCGGTTCGGCTACGGCGTGGTGCGCGACTTTACCGGGCACGGCATCGGGACCACGTTCCACTCCGGGCTGGTCGTGCCCCACTTCGACGATCCGGACACCCACGTCGTGATGGAACCGGGGATGACGTTCACGATCGAGCCGATGCTCACCCTGGGCACGATCAGCTACGACATCTGGCCGGACGGCTGGACCGCGGTGACCAGGGACAGAAGGCGGACCGCGCAGTTCGAGCACACCGTCCTGGTGACCGAATCCGGCCACGAGATCCTCACGCTGGAGTAGGCGTCCGGCCGTCACGGCCGCGCGGATAGCCGGCGCATCATGCCGCGATGCGGCCTGTTCGGCTTTAGAGGTGCTTTGCACACGCCGGAGAAGATGGAAAACTACCCCGGATACGCGCTTGGTCTGAGCCTGTCGGTGAGGGGAGAAACCGGATGAAGAATCGGCCACTGATCGCGGAGGCCGTCGGGACGGCATTGCTGGTGTTCTTCGGGGCGGGGACCGCCACCCTCGCCTTCGGGTTCAAGACCACCGGATCCAGCATCTCCGCGGGAGTCGTGGCCACCGCGCTCGCCTTCGGCCTCATCCTGCTGGCTCTGGTCTATGCCTTCGGACCGGTTTCCGGCTGCCACATAAATCCGGCCGTTACGATCGGCTTCCTGGTCGGGCGGAGGATCACGTTCGCGGACGCCATCGGCTACTGGATAGCCCAGTTCATCGGGGCGATAGCCGGCGCGGCGGTCCTTTACGGCACCTTCAACCTGACCTCGAGCTACAAGAAAAGCACCGGCCTGGGGGCTAACGGCTTCGGTGCCTCGTCGATGATCGGAGCGAACGCCGGGGCGGCCTTCATTGCGGAGGTCATCCTGACCTTCTTGTTCGTATTCGTCATCTTGACGGTGACCCGCCGGGTGAGTAACGCCGCGGTCGCCGGGCTGGTGATCGGGCTGGCCCTCACGACCGTGCATCTGGTCGGGATTCCGATCGACGGCACCTCGGTCAACCCGGCGCGCAGCCTCGGCCCGGCTCTGTTCGTGGGCGGCACGGCGCTCAGCCAGTTGTGGCTGTTCATCGTCGCGCCGCTGGTGGGCGGGGCGCTGTCCGCTCTCCTCTACCAGTTCCTGTACCCCAAGGGCGAGGAAGAGGCGTCGGTCGCCCCGGCCCGCGAGGAGCAGACTCAGCCCGTGACGGAGCCCCGCAGAGGGTAGCCGTCCTCCCGCTGAGCCGGGTGCTGCTCAGCGCCGGGAGTCGCAGCCGACGCAGGTCGCGAGGGCCGGCCGGGTGCCGGGTCAGCGCCGGGAGGCACAGCCGATACAGGTCGTAGCGGCCGGCCGGGCGGCAAGGCGGTCGGTCCCGATCGGCTGCCCGCACTTGTCGCACCGGCCGTAGCTGCCCGCCGCCACCCTGCGCAGGGCTGCGTCGATCTCCGCCAGCTGCTGCCTGGCCTGGCCGAGCAGAGCGGCGACGTGCTGCCGCTCGAACGCGATCGTCGCGCCCTCCGGGTCGTGCTCGTCGTCCGTGCCGGCCGCGCCGGACGACTCGATGATCCCGGCCAGCTCCCGCTCCAGCCCGTTCAGCCGCACGAGCGCGTCCGCCCGTTCGGCCGCCAGCCGCTCCCGCGCCCGCTCCTGCTCTGTCATCCTTCCTGGGTACCAGGCTCGGCAGGAGAGGATGGACCCGTGGCAGCCGAATCCGGCCTCGAGTGGCCGACGGGCATGACGGACGAACTGGCGCGGCAGTCGCACCTCCTGATCGGGGCCGTCACCGAGCTCGGCGGGGCCATCGGCTGGATGACCCCGCCGACGCGGGCCGAGACGGACGAGTGGCTGGCGGGCATGTTCGCCAGCATCGCCGCGGGCGACGGAGCGCTGTGCACCGCATGGCGGGACGGCCGACTGGTCGCGATGGGCGGATGGCTCCGCGATCAGGTCCCCTACTTCCGGCACCTGGCCGAGCTGGTCAAGATCATGGTCAACCCCGGGGCCCGGGGCGCCCGGCTCGGCGAGCTCGTGACCCGCGAGCTCGTCGCCAACGCCGCCGCGGCTGGCATCGAGACGCTGGTCCTGGGCGTGCGCGGCAACAACCACCTCGCGATCCAGCTCTATGAGGAGCTCGGTTTCGCGGAATGGGGCCGGCTACCCGATGTCATCGAGGTCGGCGACGAGCGTTTCGACGACGTGCGGATGTATCTCAAGCTGAGCAGGCCGGCGCACCTGATCCTGCACGGCAGCCACCCGTCAGGACCGGGTTCCTCGCCGCGCAGGCGACGGCCAGGCTGAGCCGGCGCCGGCGACCGCGGGCACCGGGTCAGTGTCCGGCTGGGCCAGCGGCCGACAGCCGGCGGCGGGCTCCAGGCCTCGCGTTGTGCCCGGCTGCCGCCCGGCGGCCGGCTACCTGGTCAGCTACAGGCGTGCGACGGCGATGGCTGGCCGGGAGCGCGCCGGGTGACCGGCAGCCGGGCCCAGGTGTCTTCATCCCGGGGGGTGTAGACGACGACGCGAAGCTCGGGGACCGCGGAGATCTCGAGCTCGGTGCTGGTGAACGTGAGCACGCCGGCGGCTGGGTGCCGGAACCGGCGCATCCGCTCCTGCGGGCCCGCGACCTCCTGCCGGGCCCAGAGCGAGGCGAACTCGGAGCTGAGGTCGGCCAGCCGGCGGATGTCCTCTTCCCACTCCGGCTCGCCGACGTGCCTGCCGTAGGCGGCCCGCAGCCGGGCCACCAGGTACGCCAATTCCCGGTCGTGATCAAGGAACTGGTCCCGCGCGGTGGGCTCGGTGACGCAGCACCAGAGCAGGTTCTTGTGCACGCACGGCAGAGAATGCCAGTCCCAGAACAGGTCCTCGTGCGCATCGTTCGACTCGATGACGTCGAACCCGCTGTTGATCAGCACCGCGGGCAGCGGATCGAGCGAGCGGACCACCGCGCGCACCGAGTCCGGGATGCGAGCCGAGCCGGCCCACGACCGCAGCGGCGTCGCCTCGGCGAGCCGGTACAGGTGCCAGCGCCCGGCCGAGTCGAGCCTCAGCGTGCGCGAGACGGCGTCCAGAACCTGCGCGCTGGCGTTGATCTGACGGCCCTGCTCCAGCCAGGTGTACCAGGTGATGCCGACCCCGGCCAGCAGGGCAACCTCCTCGCGTCGCAGCCCGGGGGTCCGCCGCCGCGGCCCGGGCGCCAGGCCGACGTCCTCGGGCCGCACCTTGGCCCGGCGGGCCTTGAGGAACCGGCCCAGCTCGGCGCGGACCGGGCGACCCGACGCTGCGCGAGAGCGAGCCTGGCCGGAGGCCGCGGCCGGGGCGACCGCCGGCCCGTCCTTCACCACGCCCTCCGACACCGCGTCCTCTCCCAGATGGCGACAGCTAAGCCAACATACGGGAGGGGTCGGACATTTCGGCCCGGTGGCGGCGGACCGCGAGCCTGGTACTGACAGCACCAGCATCAGCAGGCTCTCTCCACCTCCGGGCGAACGGCCGGACAGTGGTGACATGACCACAACAACGCAAGTCTCCGCGCGCCCGGCCGAGGGCGCGCAGCAGCTGGCGAGCGGCCGCTGGCTGATGTTGATCATCCTGCTCGGCGGCCAGTTCATGGCACTGCTCGATGTCACGATCGTGAACGTCGCGATGCCGACAATCGGCCGGACCCTGCACGCGTCGGGCGCGGCCCTGCAGCTGGTGGTGGCGGGCTACACGGTGAGCTACGCGATGCTGCTGATCACCGGCGCCCGGCTCGGCGAGCTTTACGGCCGGCGACGGCTGTTTCTGGCCGGCGTGACCGTCTTCACCCTCAGCTCGCTGGCTTGCGGTCTGGCCCCCGGGATCGAGGTGCTGATCGCGGCGCGGTTCCTACAGGGGGCGGGCGCGGCCGCGATGGTGCCGCAGATCATCAGCGTGATCCAGGCATCGTTCTCCGGCCCGGCCCGTGCCCGGGCGCTGAGCGCCTAGTCCGCCGTACTGGCCAGCGGGTTCGTCGCGGGCCAGGTCCTGGGCGGCGTGATCGTCAGCACGAACCTCTTCGGCGCCCAGTGGCGCCCGGTCTTCCTGGTCAACGTGCCGATCGGGCTGGCCGTGCTGGCGCTCGTCCCGCGCGTGGTCCCGCCGGATACGCGGCAGCCGTCCCGGTCCGGCCGGCGACTGGACCTGGTCGGCCTGGCCGTGGCCGTCCCCGCCGTGTGCCTTATCGTGCTCCCGCTCGTCCTCGGGCACGAGGAAGGCTGGCCGTGGTGGGTGCCGGCCGGCATTGCGGCCGGCCTCGCGCTGGCGGTGGCCTTCGTCGGGATCGAGCGCCGGGTGGCCGCCCGCGGCGGCGACCCGCTGCTGAAGCTTGACGTGCTCGGCTCGCCCGGGATCGTCTCCGGGCTGGGCGCGACCGTGATAACGATGATCGCCTACGGCGGCTTCCTGTTCACCCTCTCGCTGCACCTGCAGTCCGGGCTGGGCGACAGCGCGCTGCGGGCCGGCCTGACCTTCGCGCCTGCCGCGGCAGCGTTCGGGCTCTGCGGTTTTTACTGGCGGAAACTGCCGGAGCGGTGGCAGCACGCGCTCACCCCGGCCGGGCTCGCCGGGGCCGCGGTGGCCGAGGTCTTCCTGGGTCTTGACCTGCGCTCGGGAACGCACGGCGGCCCGTGGCTGCCGGTCGTGCTGCTGGCGCTCGGCGCGGCCCTCGGCCTGGGGTACAGCCCGCTGGTCACGCACTCGCTCGCCCGGGTGCCGCTGGCCGACGCGGCGGATGCCAGCGGCCTGCTGACCACGACCCTGCAACTCGGGCAAGTGATAGGCGTGGCCGTGTTCGGCAGCCTATTCCTGAGCCTGGCCGCGCGGGGCGGCCAGCCGGGGCTGACCGCCTCGCCGCACGCGATCGCGGCGACCTCCGGCTGGCTGGCCCTGCTGTTTGCCGCGGGCGCCCTGACCGCGGTGCCGCTGGCCCGCACGGTGGCCAGGGCCAGGCGATCCGCCCGATCCGGGTAGCCGCAGCCCGGGCCGAAGCCGCTCTGCGCGACCGCAGGCCCGGCCGGGACCGCTCCGCGCGGTCCCGGCCGGGCTCGTTGCCAGCGTGAAGTGCTAGTAGCGTTATGCCGATGCCAGCGCTCCGCCTCGCCGGATGCCGCGGCATTGCCTGGCTCGCTTGCCGACCCGGGGTTCGAGATATATCTTGGTTGATGTCGGTATCCGCCCGCTCGGGCACGGAGGAGCAGATGGCCCCGGAATGGAATGTCCGCGTCAGTGACACCGAACGGGAGGCTGTGGCCGCGCAGCTGCGCGAGCACTACGCTCAGGGCAGGCTGAGCCTGGACGAGCTGAACGAGCGGCTCGACCGGGCGTTCGCGTCCAGGACGCGTGCCGACCTTGACGCGGTGACCTCTGATCTTCCCTATGCGGCGCCCTGGCGCACGCTGCCGTCCGACCGGTCCAGGCGGGCCGGGTACGGTCCGGGAGGCTCCGGGAACCAGGGCTGGAACCGCCAGGACTGGGGCGGGCCGTACTGGAGCGGCCCGGGCCAGATCGGCCGCGCCGGTAGCTACGGACACGGATCCGGACGCAGGCGCTCGCCGGCCGGGTTCATCCCGGTGATGCTGGCGCTATGGGTCTGCTTCGCCGTGCTGAGCGTCCTCGCGTTCGGCGTCGCCTCCGGCCCGTCGGTGATAGCCATCCTGCTGGCCGCGGTGTCCGCGCTTCGCTGGCTGTTCGGCCTCAGGCGGCGCGGGCCAGCACGTGGCGGTCGCGGGGGCCGGCGCTGATAGGCGCGATCCCTTCCCGGCGGGCGCCGGCAGGCACGCTTCTTCACCTGGCAAGTGGCGCTGGTGACCAGTTCACCCGGCGAGTGGCGCTGGTGACCGGTTTTCCTCTATGCGCCGGGCGGCGCCGGTAGCCGCGTTTCTCCGCCTGGCGGCGCCGACCGCGCCCGGTCAGGTACTGCCGGGCATCCGCAGCGGCACGACCAGGTAGCGAAAGTCCGCAGTGCCGGCGTCTGCGCCGGCTGACGGACCCGCTCCCGGATCGGCCTGCCCTTCGTCGCCGTCTGGGCCGCCCGGCACCGAGGTGATCACCGCGGGCCGCACGGCGCTGGTGAACTCCAGCCGGATCCGCCCCGGGGCCGCGGCCCGGCCGGCCGTCCCCGCGTCGTCGGCGGAGCCACCGGTCCCCGCTGGAGCAGCGGAGGCGGAGGGCGTCGCGGCCGCGGCCAGCCCGTCGAGCAGGTAGTGCGGGCTGAAGGCGATGACCCGCTCATCGCCCGCGAAGACCGCAGGCACCCGCTCGACCGCCCGGGCCTGGCCCTGGCTGCCCGCTTCGATCACGACCTCGTCGCCGCCGAACGCGAGCCTTACCGGGCTGCCGCGCTCGGCGACCAGCGACACGCGCCGCACCGCCTCGATGAGCGGTCCCGACGCCACCTCGGCCCGCGAGCCGAACTCGGCGGGGAACCTCGAGGAGTACTTGAGGAACTCGCCGCCGAGCAGCCGCGTGGTCAGCCTGCGCCCCGCCCCCTCGAAGCCGATCATCCCGTCGGAGGTCAGCGGGCCCGGGCCGCCGGCCGCGCCCTGCTCGTCGGGATCGCGCAACGCGATCGCCACCTGCCCGCCCGAAGTCATCGTCCGCGCGGCCTCGGCCAGCGCGCGTGCCGGTATCAGCGCGCTCGCCCGCAGGTCCGGCCGGGCCGGGGTCCAGAGCAGCCGCCGGACGGCGAGCCGGTACCGGTCGGTGGCGACCAGGGTGATCGTGTCGCCGTCGATCTCGGCGAACACCCCGGTCAGCATGGGCAGAGTGTCATCCCGGCTGGCCGACGACACGACCTGGCTGACGGCCGCTGCTAGGTCCGCGCCGTCCACGATGCCGACCGGGGATGGCAGCTCCGGCAGCGCCGGATACTCCTCCATCGCCAGCCTGACCAGCGTGAACTCGGCCGCGCCGCAGGACAGTCCGATCGAGTCAGGCTCCGACTCGAACTCGGCCGTCCCTCCGGCCAGGCTGCGGGTGATCTCGGCCAGCAGCCGGCCGGGCACAAGAGCGCTGCCCGGCTCGGTCACCTCCGCCTTCGCCTCGAACCGCGCGGAAAGGTCATAGTCGAAGCAAGACAGCGTCAGCCCTTCGGCCGCCTCCAGGAGCATGCCGGACAGCAGCGGGACGACCGGCCGCGCGGGGAGCGCGCGGGCCACCCAGGCCACGGCTTCGGCGAGCGCGTCTCGCTCGATCTGCAATCTCATTACCACCGCCTCCGTGCACGATCCTGACATGCACGTCTGACAGTGCCGGTGGCCGTGGCGCGGCTGACGCCGGCGCCCGTGGTGGCGGCTACGCGGGCGGGGTCGCCCTGGTACCGTCCGCGGACCGGGCTGCCTCGATCACCCGCGGGCCGCGCGGGTGATCAGGTCAGGCCGGGCGGCGCGGCGGCCAGGGTCGACTCGATCGCCTGGGCCAGCGCCCGCGCGGACTCCACGGTGAGCTCTACCGCCACCCGCGCCGACGGCCCGCGCCCCGGGGCCAGGAAGTCGATGTTGAGCGTGTGCTCGGCCGGGGCATGCACCGGGTGGTCGAAGTAGACGCTGGCCTCGGTCAGCCCGAACCAGCCGTCGGCTCCCTTGCCGCTACCCGCGACCTCGATCTTTTCGGTGAGATACGTGCACATGACCGTGAACCTCCCTAGCCGGCCAGGTAGCGGCCGAACCACTCCCAGATGCGCTGCCAGCCGTCGTTCGCGGCCTCAGGGCGGTAGGCGGGCCGGTCCACCGCGAAGAACGCGTGGCCGGCGCCCTCATAGGTGTGGAAGTCGTAGGTCTTGCCCAGCGCCGTGAGTTCTTTCTCCAGTTCCGCCGTCTGCTCCGGCGACGGGTGCTGGTCCTCGGCACCGAACAGCCCGAGCAGCGGGCAGGGCAGGTTCTCGGCCAGGTGGACGATAGGCCCCACCTTCAGCGGCATGCCCTCCGGCGGGGTGCCCACCACGAACGCGCCGTAGCAGTCGACGGCCGCGTCCAACGGCAGGCTGCAGGCGGCCAGGAAGGCCTGGCGCCCGCCCGAGCAGTAGCCGATCACGCCGACCTTGCCGTTCGAGGCCGGCATCGACCGCAGGTAACTCGCGGCTCCCCCGACGTCACCGACCAGGCGGTCGTCGGGCACGCCACCCCGGGCCCGAGCCGTCGCGGCGGCGTCGTCGGGACTGGCTCCCGGCGCCTCCCTCGTGTACAGGTTCGGGCACAGCGCGGTATAACCGTTCGCCGCGAATTTCCTGGTGATTTCCTTGGTCGGCGCGTCGTAGCCCGGCATGTGATGGATGACCACCACGCTGCCGAACGGGCCCGGCCCCAGCGGGCGGGCCAGGTAGCCCTCGATCACGTCTCCGCCGTGCCCAGTGAAGCCAATGGTCTCCGCCATCATCGCGTCATACATTGACATCCTCTCCGCTAGCGGCCGCAAACGAGCTTGCCAGGCAATTGTGTTGTGACGAGAGTGTCTGCCGACCGCCCTATCCTGCCAGCCGCGGAAGCGGAGGCTACTCCGCCCCCGGCTTTCCGGAGTCGCCGGCCGGATCAGCCATCCGCCGGGCCGCCGCCGAAATCGGGGTAGGTGCGGGGCAAGATCCTCGTCTGCCTGGACCCGATGCTCGACCTCAGCACCCCGACCGGGCGCGCGTTTGCCTCGATCACGGCAACCTTCGCTCAGTTCGAGCGCGATACGATCGCTGCCCGGTTGCGGGACGCCTGGCACCGACTCCGGGAGGGCGGCAAGTACGGCGGCGGCCAGGTCCCGTTCGGCTACCGGCCGGTGAAGCTCGAGAAGGGCTGGGGGTACGAGCCCGACCCGGTGTACGGCCCGCTGGTGGCCGAGCTGTTCGACCGCTACGCGGGCTACGAGTCGCTGGGCTCGATCACCCGCTGGCTGAACGAGTCGGGCACGCCGACCCCCTGGAACGTGACGAGGATCAGGAACGGCAAGAAGACGAAAGTCACGATCTGGAAGACGACGAGCTTGAGGAAGATCCTGGCGAGTCCGGCGAGTCTCGGTGCCACTGTCAAGACGGACGGCACACCGGTCAGGGATGAGCAGGGTGTCGTGCTCTACCGCGCCGACGCTCTCGTCTCCCGGGACGTCTGGGAGCGTGTCCAGGCCCGGTTGGCGGCCAACCCGGTAGCGGCCCGCGCCAATCCCTGGATGCTGACCCAGGTCGCCTTCTGCGCCGACTGCGGGTCCCCCATGTACGGATCGACAGCCCAGTACGGCGACAAGACCTATGCGTACTACTGTTGCGTCCACAGCCTGCGCCGTGACGGGCTCTGCACCGCCCGGCGCGTACGGGCCGACGAGCTGGAGACCGCGCTCGCCCGCGAACTCCTGGGGCTGGCCGGGCACGTCGAGCTGACCGAGGACCGGGTGATCGCGGGCCGGGACTACTCCGAGGACATCGCCCGAGTGGCTGAGCAGATCGGGCATCTCTTCGCGGAGATCCAGGTCGAGGCCCTCGGCGGAAAGGACGTCAGGGAGAAACAGGAGACGCTACTGCGTGCCCAGGAGGAGCTGGCCCGCCTCCATGCCATCAAGCCCGTGGAAGCTCGGGTAGAAGCCATAGCGACCGGCGTGACGTTCAGCCAGCGCTGGGAAGCTCTCGACGCGGCTGGGCGGAACGAGTTCCTGCGCGGTGCCACTGTCCGGGCCGTCGTCCGCCGGGATGATATGCCGACGATCGAGCGCCAGGAAGGGCCGCCCACGCCTACCAGAATCCCGCGTACTGCGATCATCGACCAGCCCGGGCTGCACGCCGTGGTCTACCGCGGAACCCTGGGTGGAAGGGCACGCGGCGAGCTCATCTCCGAGCCCCCGGCCGTGGGTGGTCACCGGACCTCCACAGCAGGCCACGCCCGAGAACGTCCCCGCGTGGCAGCGCAACAGGCAGTGGCAGACTCTCCCCATGACTTACGTTGCCGATCCTGACCGGTACGACGCGAAGATGCCCTACCGCCGCTGTGGGCGCAGCGGGCTCCTGCTGCCCGAGGTATCGCTCGGGCTATGGCAGAACTTCGGGGACGACCGCCCGCTGACGACCCAGCGCGCGATTATCCGCAGGGCCTTTGACCTGGGCGTTACTCACTTTGACCTTGCGAACAACTACGGCGGGATCGCGCCTGCCGGATCTCCGCTACTAGGCGACGACAGAGCGCCGTACGGCTCTGCTGAGATCAACTTCGGCCGCCTGATGCGTGAGGACCTGCGCCCCTACCGCGACGAGCTCATCATCTCGACCAAGGCCGGCTATGACATGTGGCCCGGTCCCTACGGCGAGTGGGGATCACGCAAGTACCTGCTGGCCAGCCTGGATCAGTCACTGGGCCGGATGGGCCTGGATTACGTGGACATTTTCTACAGCCATCGGTTCGACCCGGACACCCCGCTCGAGGAGACAATGGGCGCGCTGGATACGGCGGTCCGTTCGGGAAAAGCGCTTTACGCCGGCATTTCCTCGTATTCCGCCGAACGGACGGAGGAG
>DASXLW010000079.1:0-3627 GCA_036496025.1 Streptosporangiaceae bacterium | reverse complement strand
GTCGGCCCCCACGGGCTTGGTGATGTCCCCCAGGCTGGGCCCGTCAGCCACGCTGCGGACCGCACGGCGGTCAGATTTTCTGGATTTGACATTCCATTTCTTTCCTGGACACGTGATTGAGGCGCCCGGCGCGCGAGCCGCCGGGGCGCCGGGATGGCACCGCCGTCGCGGCGGTGGCACACGGGTTTTTGCCGGCGGGAGGAGACAGTCATGGACCTATCGGGGAAGGTCGCGCTGGTCACCGGCGCGACCAGGGGGATCGGCCGGGCCACCGCCATCGGGCTGGCCGCGGACGGGGCGCACGTGCTCGCGGCCGGGCGGGACGAGCGCCGGGGTCAGGACGTGGCGGACAGCATCCGGCGCGACGGCGGCAAGGCCGACTTCCTCGCCGCGTCGCTGACGGGCGCCGCATCGGCGCGCGAGCTGGCCGGGCGGGCGGCCGAGGCGGGCGGCGGCCGGGTGGACATCCTGGTCAACAACGCGGGGATCGGGGGAGCCGGGCCGACCGAGGCGGTGAGCGAGGCCGACTTCGACGCCGTGGTCGGGGTGAACATGAAGGTGCCGTTTTTCCTGGTCGCGGAACTGGCCCCCGCGATGGCCGCCCGCGGCTCGGGCGTGATCGTGAACGTCACCACGATGGTCGCCGGGTTCGGCTTCGCGGGCATGGCCCTGTACGGGGCGTCCAAGGCGGGCCTCGGCCTGCTCACCCGGGCATGGGCCGCCGAGTACGGCCCGCGCGGGGTCCGGGTGAACGCCGTCTCCCCGGGTCCCACCCGCACCGAGGGCACCGAGCCCATGGGCGCCACCCTGGACCAGATGGCCGCGCTGGCCCCGGCCGGGCGGGTGGCCTCGCCGGAGGAGATCGCCGCGGCGATCAGGTACCTGGCCAGCGACGCGGCGAGCTTCGTCCACGGCGTGGTGCTGTCCGTCGACGGCGGCCGCGGCGCCGTCTAGCCTCGCAGCGCGGGCACGCTCACCTGGTGAGCGGGAGCGGCCCGCGGCTGCGACGTCAGCGCTTGCCGTGATGTGCAGTAAGCAGCACGCACCGAGCCGGGGCACAGGAGAACGACCGTGAGCACCGCGACCGGCACGGCCGGGAGCCTCTGCGCTTCCACGGCACCCTAGCCAACTGCCCGATACCGGGGAAGGCGGCTTCTATGCGTTGCGATCGGCGAGCGTCACCACCCTCCATTCGCGCCGATCGCTGACCTGGCAACCTGCAAACGTAAGGAGACTGGTGTGTCTGACTTGCCCGAGACCGCGGACGTGGTCATCGTCGGGGGCGGCTCGGCCGGCGCGGTCCTGGCGGCCCGCCTGAGCCAGGACCCCGCGCGGACGGTGCTGCTGCTGGAAGCGGGTCCCGCCTACGCGCCGGACGCGTTCCCGCCCGCGCTGCTGGACGCGCGCATCCTCGACGACCCGGGGCACGATGGGGGTATACCGCCCGGGCCACCGACCAGTCGCCGGGCATCCGGGCCGCGCGGGGCAAGGTGCTCGGCGGCAGTTCGGCGGTGAACGCGGGGGTCGCGATCCGGCCGCGGCCCGCTGACTTCGCCAAGTGGGGCGCGCACGGCGCCGGCGGCTGGACCTTCGCCGACGTGCTGCCGGCGTTCAAGCTGCTGGAGAACACCCCCGGCGGGGAGGACGCCTACCACGGCCGGACCGGGCCGCTGCCGGTCCGCCAGCTCACCGACGAGGAGCTGACGCCCGCGCAGGCGGGGTTCATCGCCGCGGCCGTCGCGCGCGGGTTCAGGCGGGTGCGCGACTTCAACGGCGCCGGCCAGGACGGCGCCGGCGGCCACTCGGTCAACGTGGTCAACGGCATCCGGCAGAACACGGCGATGGTGTACCTGACCGCCGGGGTCCGCCGCCGGCCCAACCTGACGATCCGCGGTGACGTCACCATCGACCGGGTGCTGTTCGACGGCACGGCCGCCACCGCGGTGGCCGCCGCGGACGGCGCGGTGTACCGGGCCGGGGAGGTGATCCTGTCAGCCGGCAGCTACGGCAGCGCGGCCATCCTGCTGCGCTCCGGCGTCGGCCCGGCCGATCAGCTGACCGCGCTGGGCATCGGTGTGGTCGGCGACCTGCCGGTCGGCGCGCGGCTGCAGGACCACCCGTACTTCCACACCGCCCACGCGCTGGCTCCCGGGCACCTGCAGATGACCCCGGCGGTCGGCGCGCTGCTATGGGCGGCCTCCAGCGAGGCCGCGGCCGGCGAGCTGGACCTGCACATCACGGCGACCCACCTGATTCCCCCCGCTTACAGTCCCACCGGCGGAGTGCTCGCGCTATCTGCCTCGGTGGTCCTGCCCGAGTCCACCGGGACGCTGAAGCTGGCCAGCCGCGACCCCAGCGACGCCCCGGTGATCGACGACAACTTCCTTGCCACCAACCGCGACGCCCGCCGGATGATGGAAGGCGTCAAGCTTGCCCGCGCCCTCGCCCGCAGCCCCGTCTTCGCCTCCGTCACCGCCGGCGAGATGATCCCCGGCGACGCGGTCGCCGACGACAGCGCCCTGGCCTCGTTCATCGCCAGCAACGTGTCCACCTACTACCACCCCACCTCCACCGCCCCGATGGGCGGACCGGCCGACCCGCAGGCCGTCGTGGACCCGGTCGGCGCCGTCATGGGGACCAGCGGACTGCGGGTCGTCGATGCGTCGATCATCCCCGACACCCCGTCCACGGTCCTCAACCTCACCGTCATGATGCTGGCCGAGCGCATCTACCAGCGCGTCTACCAGGCCTAAGGCGACTACCACCGACACCGGAACCGCAGCCGCCACCGGTGCGGTCAGCTTTCCTCGATCGCCTGGTCGACGCGCTCGCTGTCCCCGGTTCGCTCGTGCAGCACGATGAGCGCGCTGATCCCGTCAATGGCTGCCAGCCTCTTTTACTCAAGCGATGATCCGTACGCCATCCGCATCGTCTTCCATAGCGGGCCCAGGAACATCGAGTGGATCTTCGCTTGTGATCCTCTATAGAGAGGAATAGTGAGCCACGAGGGCATGGGCAACGTGTGCGTGTGGCCGTCGGCGGGCTCAGCGCGCAGCCTGCGGGCAGTGTGGTAAATATTGAACTGCGCTCACATAACGAACGGGCCCGCTTCGAAGCTCTTGCCAACGGGATCTCGGACTTCGTCCGCCTTACATACCAGATGGTCCCGGCTGGCGAAAAGGGACCACCTCAACGTGGAGTGTGAGCTAACTGACCTGTTCAGCTAGGGGTTGCGACCCTCCTGGAATGGCACTCGCCCGATCACCTGACAGCACGGATCGTGGCCAATCGGCCGGGGCAGGCCGCCTTAGGCAGTCGCCTAGTCAGTGCGCAGGTCAGGCGACTGACTGATGCCGGTCCCGCGCGGGAGCCACTGGCGCAGCACAGGCGCCCCGGTCCGTTCGGGATAGAAGAACTTTTGAGCGGAACGGACCGGAGCTTCTCTCCCGGCGCCCAGTGCTCTTCGCCGCTAAGGCAGCGGCGGCATGGATCCCCGCGGGGTCGCCTTCGTCCATGATCACGCCGAAACGACGGTTAGCTTGTGTGGCGTCGCTGATCGCGGATGGAGCGGGCGCGGAAGGCCGGCGCGGTCGGCATCATCGTGAGGCTCGACTGGTCGTTCTCCTT
>DASXLW010000078.1:0-10871 GCA_036496025.1 Streptosporangiaceae bacterium | reverse complement strand
CGCCCACTTCGAGGTCATGTACCGGCCCGAGCTGTACCGCCGGGACGACGCCGAGGTCCGCGAGGCGCGGGCCGCCGCCGCGGTGCTCCTTTACGGCACCGCCAGTCCCGACGCCGGGCAGCTGGCCGCCGGGGCGGCGGCATGGTCGCTGGTCCACGGGCTCGCCACGCTATGGCTGAACGGGAACCTCCCGCAGCAGCTCGGCAACGACCCGGAGGAAATCACCCGCCTAGTCGCCCGCTACCTGAGCACCCCGGCAAGCCCCGGCGCACCGCCTCAACGGTGACAGAACGGCCACCCACCGTGACAGCGATGGCGGCTTTCCCAACGACGCGCTAGCCGCCGTTGGGCACAGTTTATTGTTCCTCGGTGATCATCGACCTTTGCGCCCAGATCGGGCCGATCTGGGCGCACGGTTGACATGGACTTCGTAGCTACCGGCAGAAAATATTCGGCAGGTGCCATCCGGTTGTCACGGGTGCCGTTACAGCTCGTCATCATCCCTAGATGCGAGTAGAGCGCGTAACCGCCAATATGCGCGACAACCTGATCCTCAGCGTGGAGGCCTTATGCCGTCTCCGAATGGAGATCCTCGTAGGAGACTTCCTTGCCATGGAAGCGATGGCCTGGACCGCCGCCGGAGACTACGCGGCGGCGCGGCGGCCCGCGGTGGAGGCGGTCGAGGTTGCCCGGAGGGTCCAGAATGCGGCGCTGTCGGCGTTTGCCTTCCGTGCGGCTGCGGGCGCGATATGGCCCAGCGACCCGCAGACCGCGCTGACGCTCATCGAGGGACAGCCTGGCCCTGACCCGTGCTGGAGCCTTCGATCCCGTTCTCGACATCGCCCTGACGTCGGCTGGCTTCATCCGGGCCCAGACCGGCGACCTGCCCGGAGCGCTGGCCGCGCTGCGGGAAGCGATGGTGATGCAGCATGCCGCCGGCGACCGGCTGTTGCTCGGTATGACGCTCCAGTGCGCATCCGTAGTGCTGGCCCGGCTCGGCGAGGCCGAACCGGCCGCGGTGCTGTCCGGAGCCTTCTCGGCGCATTTCCCGCCGGACATCTCTCCCATTCCCAAAGACCAGAAGCTGGACATCGGCGAAGCCCAGTCCCTCGCCCGTCACGTGCTCGACGAGGCCGCTTACAGCGCCGCGCACGGGCGCGGTGCCGCGATGGACGATGACGAGGTCGTCGGTTACGCGCAGGGCGAGTTCCGGCGCGTCGCCGCCCTGCGCGCGGAACATGATGCGCAGCCAGCGGAATCACCGCCCGGCCCGGCGCGGCCGAGCCGCCGGGAATGACCGCGTGACCCAGGCAAGACGACCTGTCGCAGCACAGCCGTCGCGGTCAGGCACCACGATCATTCCAGCCCCGCCGCTGGTGGCGGCCGCCCACCTGCCGGTCAGGCAGCCTGATGTCGCTGTGGTAACGGCTAGCGCCGCTTGCCAGCACTGGCGTACCGACTGCTCCTCACGCTGCCAGCGTTGCCACCTGCATGCGATCGCCACGCGAAGCTGGAGACGCCGGAACTGGCCGAAGGGAGCACCTGGCCGCCCCAGGCAGATCTCACCCCCGGCAGCAGCAAGTGCTCCGCCTGGTGGCAGGCGGCCTGACCGATGCGGTCATAGGGCGCCGCCTCGGCTGCAGCCCGAGAACGGTGCGCAAGCACCTGGAACACATCTACCGCAAGCTCGGCGTCTCCTGTCGCACCGCGGCCATTGCCGCCGCATGCAAGCTGCCCGGCGCGGATGCGCCGTAGGGAGCCTCAGACGGCGGTAAAGAGGCGCTCCCGAGGAGCCCCCACCCGTCGTCAACAATCAACCCTGCGCGCCGAGCGTGTGAGGCAGAATCGGACATTCTGTGCGCGACGCATAGTCCATCGGCACGGCTGTTGAGAGGGACAGACTCGGCGCTCGGCGTCATCCGGGCGCCGCGGACGCTGTCACGCTCCGTTGTCATCGCTCGCTGCGGTCGGAGCGCGCGGAGCCGCCGATCTGAGCGCTCCGAGCAGAGAATGCGGCCGACCCGCTGGCCGCCCATAACAAGGTGCTATGGCATCTCGATGCTCTCCCGGCTACGGCCCCCCGGCGGCGGCGCTAACACCCTCAAATATGCTGTTCGAACGGTATGAGGTGGGCCTGACCATGCGGGGGTGCCGGATGGCGGCAGGCGGGGTGGATCCGGATCCGGATCCGCCGGTCCGGGCGGAGATAGTGCACCAGAGCGGACGCACGCGCGTCACCCGGCTGTTTTTTGCTGGGGGCACGGTCATCCGCAAGGAGCCGCTGGGGCCATCCGGGGAACGCCGGGTGCGGCATGAGACAGCGATGCTGGAGCGGGTGCGCGGTGTGGCGGGGGTGGCGCAGCTGGCGGAGGCAGCGCAGTGCCCGGGGTCGGTCGTGCTGGCGGACGCCGGCGGCACGAGCCTGGCCGGGGCGGCGAAGCCGCTGGCGGTTGAGGAGCTGACGGGCCTGGCGGTGGGGCTGGCCCGGGCGGTGGCGGGGATGCACCGGCGGGGGGTGACGCACCGGGACATCCACCCGGCGAATATCGTGCTGTCTGGCGACGGCGCGCCGTGCCTGGTGGATTTCGTTCTGGCGAGTTCGTTTGCGGAGATGCGCCCGGGGTTCACGCACCCCAGCGAGATCGCCGGGACGCTGGCGTACCTGGCGCCGGAGGCCACCGGGCGGACCGGACGGCCGGTGGACCAGCGGGCCGATCTGTACGCGCTGGGCGCGACGCTGTACGAGCTGGCGGCGGGCGCACCGCCGTTCGGTTCTGGTGACCCGCTGCGGCTCATCCACGATCACCTCGCGCGGGTGCCGGCGCCGCCGGCGGAGGTGAACCCGGCGGTGCCGGAACCACTGTCCGAGATCATCATGCACCTGCTGGAAAAGGAACCGGACCACCGGTACCAGACCGCCGACGGCCTGGTCTACGACTTGGAGCGGCTGCGGGAGGCCCAGGCCGATCCGGGAGCGGCCGGGCTCCGGGTGGGCGAGCATGATGTCCCGGTGCGGCTGCTTCAGCCGTCGCGGCTAGCGGGGCGCGACGCGGAGGTGGCGGCGCTGGACGAAGCGTTCGAGGAGGCGCTGGCGGGCCGGTGCCCTGGGGTGCTGGTCGGCGGGGCACCGGGGGTGGGGAAGACGGCGCTGGCCGACCAGTTGCGGCCGGTGGTGACCGGCGGTGACGGCTGGTTCGTGGCGGGCAAGTTCGATTCCTCCCGCCGGGACCTGGAGTTCGACGCCGTTTATCAGGCGTTCCGGGCGCTGGGCCGGCTGCTGCTGGCCGAGCCGGACGATGAGCTGGCGCAGCTGCGGATGAGGATCGTGGCGGCGGTGGGGCCGAACGCGGGCCTGCTGGCCGCGGTGCTGCCGGAGTTCGCGGCGCTGCTGGGGGCGCCGCCGGATGGGGGGGATCCGCTGACCGCGCAGGCCCGATTGCAGCGGGCGGGAGTGGCGGCGTTGCGGGCGGTCGCCTCGCGGAGGCGGCCGGTGGTGGTGTTCCTCGATGACCTGCAATGGGCGGGTCGTACCCCGCTTGGCTTCGTCGATCTCATGCTCAGCGAGGAGCCGGCCGAGGGCCTGCTGCTGGTGGGTGCCTACCGTGAAGACGACGTCGATGCGGGGCATCCGCTGGCGGCGCGGCTATCCCGCTGGCTCGGTCAGGCAACGGTCCGGCATCTGCAGCTGGTCAACCTGCCGGGCCCGGGCCTGGTCGCCATGGTCGCTGAAATGCTGCATGCTGACCGGTCGGCGGCGGCGGGCCTGGCCGAGGTGGTCGTGGCGCACACGCGGGGCAATCCGTATGAGACGGTGGAACTGCTCGACGCGCTGCGCCGCGACGGCCTGCTGGCCGGGTCAGCCGGGTGGCGGTGGGACAACGCGGCGGTGCGGGCTCACCTGGGCCGTTCCGAGGCGGCGGGGCTGCTGGCGGCGCGGGCCGCCGCCCTGCCGGAGCGGTCCCGGGCCATGATGGAGTCGATGGCGTGCCTGGGCGGGCGGGCCGAGGTCAGCGTGCTGCAGGTCGCCGCCGGCGTGCCGGCCGATATGGTGGAGCAGAGGCTGGCGCCCGCCCTCGAGGAAGGCCTGCTGGTAATGGAGCCCGGGGCGCGTCCGGCGGTGCGGTTCCGCCACGACCGGGCCCGCGAGGCGATCCTGGGCGGGCTCGACCCGCAGCGGCAGCAGGCCCTCCAGCTGGCGATGGCGCGGCGGCTGGCCGGGATGCCGGAGCTGTTCGCGGCCGCGGCGGAGCAGTACCTGCCGGTGGCCGCCGCGGTTGACGACGCCGCGGAGCGGCAGGTGGTGGTGAGGCTGCTGCGGCGGGCCGCCGGGCAGGCGGCGCTGATCGGCGATTACGCGCTGGTGGACGCGCTGCTGGCGGCCGCACTGCGGCTGATCGACCCCCGTGAGGAGGCCACGTTGGCCGCGGTGCGCACTGCCCGGCACGCTGCCCTGTGCGGCCTGGGACGCCTGGAAGAGGCGGACGAGGAGTACCAGGCGATCGAGGCACTGGGCGCCACCATCGTGGACCGGGCGGACGCGACGGCGGTGCAGGTGATCAGCCTGACCCACCGGACCCGTTTCGCCGACGCGATGGCTCTAGGCACCGGGGCGCTGCGCGAGCTGGGCGTCGTCGTCCCGGCCGCGGACCGGCTCCCCGCCGATCTCGACCGCCAGTTCGGCTATCTGTACCGGTGGCTTGACGACACCGACGAAGCCGGCGAACTGGCCCGGCCCGACGTCACCGACCCCGCGCTGACCGCCATCGCCCGCCTGATCAATGCTCTCCTGCCGGCGAGCTACGTGGCCGACCATGCCATGCTCGCCTGGCTGAGCCTGGAGGGGTTGCGGATCTGGCTCGAGCACGGCCCGGCTCCTGTCCTGATCGGCCCGGCGGGCAACACCGCACGCGTCGCGGTGACGCTGCGCGGCGACTACGCCGCCGGGAGCCGGGCCATGCGGCGGATACTGGCCTTCGGGGAGGCCCGCGGGTATGAGCCCGGCACCTCCCAGGCGCGCTTCCGGTATGCCGCCTTGGCCTGCTGGTCCGAGCCGCTGGAAAACGGGGTCGAGGCAGCCCGCCGGGCCCGGGAGGGGCTGCTCGCGGGGGGCGACCTGGCCTACGCCAGCTACACCTACCAACCCATGCTTTACTACCAGCTGGACTCGGCGCCGTCGCTGGGCGTCTGCGCCGCCGAGGTGGAGGCGGGGCTTGCCTTCGTGCGCCGCACCGGCAATGAAGAGGTCAGCGCGTGGCTCGACTGCTTCCGGTGGCTGACTGGTGTGCTGCGCGGCGAAGGCCCGGCCGCAGCGGGGGCGGCTCCTGTCGGCAGGTACGAGGGCAGCCCGCTGGCGCTGCTTCACGGGCACGTCACCGCCGCCATCGCGGCCGCTATCTTCGGCGATCCGGTCGGCCTGGTGCAGCACACCGGGGCGGCGGAGCCGCTGGTGGTGGCTGTCGCGGGCTCGTACCCGACCGCTGTGCTGCGCCTGCTGCGCGGCCTGGCCCTGGCCGGGCAGGCCCGCACCGCCGACGGCGGGGAGCGGGCCGGCCTGCTGGCCGAACTGGATAAGGTGACCCGGTGGCTGGCTGCCCGCGCCGCGGACGCACCGGACAACTTCCTGCACCTGCAGCGGCTGGTCGAGGCCGAGCAGGCCTGGGCGGCCGGCCACTTCCGCGCCGCCGCCCTGGCCTTCGACGCCGCCCGGCACGAGGCCGCCCAGCGCCAGCGGCCCTGGCACCGGGCCCTGATCACCGAACACGCCGCCCGGTTCTACCTCGCCCGCGGTCTTGAACATGCCGGCTACGAGCTTCTCGCTCAGGCCCGCCAGCAGTACCTCGCCTGGGGCGCGACGGCTAAAACCAGCCAGATGGACTGGGCCTACCCGGCCGTGCAGGCACGGGCCGAAGAGACCGCCGACGACGGCGGCCTTCCCCAGGAACGCGCCGTGGTGACTACGGGAACGGTCGACCTGCTCGGCATCGTGTCGGCGTCGCAGGCGCTGAGCTCGGAGACCAGCATCGGCCGGCTGCATTCCCGCGTGGCCCAGGTGCTCGGCGCGATGACCGGCGCCACCGGCGTGCACCTGCTGCTGTGGAGCGAGGAGCGGCACGGCTGGCTGCTGCCCGCTGCCGACGGCGAAGGCGTCACCGTCCCGGTCAGCGGCACCGGCCGCGAACACCAAGTGCCGCTGTCGGTGCTGCGCTACGCCCAGCGGACGCGCGAGCCGCTGGTCGCAGTCGACGCCGCCGGCGACGACCGGTTCGCCCGCGACCCCTACTTCGCCCACGTCACCTGCTGCTCGCTGCTGGCCGTGCCCATCCTCAGCCGCGGCACGCTGAAGGCGGTGCTGCTGCTGGAAAACCGGCTCATCCGCGGCGCGTTCACCACCGAACGGCTGGAGGCGGTCAAGCTCATCGCCGGCCAGCTCGCCGTCTCCCTGGACAACGCCCAGCTGTACACCGAGCTCACCGCTTCCCGGGCGCGGATCGTCGCCGCCGCCGACCAGGCACGCCAGCGGATCGAGCGGGACCTGCACGACGGCGCCCAGCAGCGCCTGGTCTTGCTCGGCCTGCAGCTGCGCGCGGCGCAGGCCGCGCTGCCGCCCGGGTTTGGCGCGCAGCTGGACCGCGCCGTCGCCGAGGCCGCCGGCGCGCTGGAGGAGCTGCGCGAGACCGCGCACGGCATCCACCCGGCGATCCTGGCCGACGGCGGCCTGCGGCCCGCCCTCAAGACGCTCGCCCGCCGCTGCCCGGTCCCCGTCGACCTGCAGGTCCATGCCGGCGGGCGGCTGCCGGAGCCGGTCGAGGTCAGCACCTACTACGTGGTCGCCGAGGCGCTGACCAACGCGGCCAAGCACGCGCGCGCCTCGGCCGTCACGGTCACCGCCGAAACCGACACCGCCGGCGCCGTCTTGCGCGTCACGGTCCGCGACGACGGCGCCGGCGGCGCCGACTTCACCCGCGGCACCGGCCTGGCCGGCCTGAGGGACCGGGTGGAGGCGCTCGGCGGCCGGATCTTCGTCGACAGCCCGCCCGGGGCGGGGACCACCCTGCGCGCAGAACTCCCGCTCACCACCGCCAACGGCGGCATTCCCTCCCGCTAACAGCCGGCCAGCACGATGGCCGGGTAAGTGGGCCACTTTATGGGCGGGCAGCGGCACTGCGACAGTGAGCGCGCGGGCATTGTTCGGGCTGCTTGCCTTCGCGCACGGGAATGTCGCGCACCCTCAACTGCGGGCGATGGCCGCCCGGCGAGGTCTCCTGCACCCCACAGGGAGGTTCCGCCTAGCTTGGCGGCGGCGAGCGCCGGGTCGCCGCCTGCGGTCGGCTGGTCCGCCTGGGGTCGTACCCGGCTAGCCCGGTCTCCTGCTCTACGAGTGTGGCGACGTGGTACGCCTCGGTGATGACGGGCAGGGCAAGGTGGCCGGGTAACGCTACGGGATGTAGATAGCCGCCGATGTCCCGCTGTAGTCCAGTTGCACGATGCCGGGCGGCCCCTCGCGCCGGAGGGTGAGGTCATAGAGGAACTCCTCACCGGCCCGGCAGCGGTGGCGGAGAGCTTGCGGAGATGGCGAGCCTACCGCGGGACCGGGCCATCGGCCACCCCGGCCGCCAGCCTGCGGGCTGAACACGGCCCTGCGCATAATTGGGCAATCGGCGCGTGCGTCATCATGCAGCGGGCGTACCTCGCAAGAGTAGATATTCGGCAGGGAGCATCTTCTGGTCGTGGTCTAGACGGCACATCCGCTACGGATTGTGCTGGCAGCCGTCGTGACGTTCGCGGAGGCCCGATCGACGACAGCGCGACGCTTCGGCAGTCCGGAAGCGTGCGTCACTTGCGGGCGCGCGCGGCGAGCAGTGCCGCGAGGACATGCGGGTCGCCCGCGTCGATGTCGACGATCTTGGTACGGCTTGCTGCTCCGGAGACCAAGCGGACGGCGCTGCGGCGGACGCCGAACGCATCGGCCACTGCTGCCGGTGCCGCTTCCGTCGCCTTGCCGTCCACGGCCCGGGCGCTCACAGCGACGAGCAGGGCACCGGCGTGCTCCCGCCGACACCTGGCCGTGCCGAGCCGGGCTTCACCCGTATAGCAATCCGCATGCAACCAGTATCGACATCTGCCCCGGCCGGTCGACGTCCACTTCAGGCCCGAACGCCGGCCCGTAGTCCTCCCGATCGCTATCCGCCGATCTGCACGAGCATGCAAGTTTTGCGATCATCAGTTCCTGCGCGCATAACGGGTGCTCTGGGATGCTGGAGCCGACTGGGGGTTCGTCGGCAGGGCCTTTCTTACTTCAGGAGGAGCTTTCCGAGCCGCCGGGTGGCGATGATCATGGCGGCGGTGCCGAACACGGCCAGGTAGCAGGTGGCGAACGCGAGCGTCGGCCCGTCGAAGGTGCCGAGCGCCGGCCCGCGGATCAGCTGGATGCTCTGGTAGAGCGGCAGGGCCTCGACTAGCGGGCGCAGCCAGCCGGGGTAGGTCGACAGCGGGTAGAAGGTCGTGGCGAACAGGTACATGGGCAGCATCACGAGCTGGATCAGCTGGAAGTCGGGGAAGTCGCGCAGGAAGGTGGTTACCGCCAGGCCGCCGGCGGCGAAAGCGAAGCCGACAAGGCACGCGGCAGGGACCGCGAGCAGGATCCCTGGGGAGGCGGCAAGCCCCATCGCGGTGGTCGCCAGCAGGAACCCGGCCGAGGTCAGCAGGCCGTTGAGAACGGCGCTGGCGACCTCGCCGACGGCTATGTCGGTGGCGGACAGCGGGGTCGGGACGATCGCCTCGTAGGTCAGGTCCACCTTGATCCGGGTGAAGACGCCGAAGCTGGTCTGGTTGAACGCGGTGTTCATCGCCGTCGTAGCCAGGATCGCCGGCGCGACGAAGACGGGATAGCGGACGTTCACCCCGGGAACCGTCCCGACGAGCGACCCGA
Organism: Streptosporangiaceae bacterium; assembly: GCA_036496025.1. Classification (GTDB taxonomy): domain Bacteria; phylum Actinomycetota; class Actinomycetes; order Streptosporangiales; family Streptosporangiaceae; genus PALSA-505. The sequence goes on along the minus strand of DASXLW010000078.1, from coordinate 1,942 downwards.
CGCCGAACCCGATGGTGAGCAGGTACATAAGCGGCTCGACCAGGCCGAATGCCAGCGGTATCACCGAGCGCCGGTACATCATCATGTTGCGTTCCACCAGGGCCAGGACGCGCCGGACAGTCCAGGCTGCCGGGCGGGCGATCCCCGGGCCCGGGCTGAGCATCGTCGTCATGCGTGCAGCCTCCGGCGGTAGGCCGCGCGGGCGAGCGCGAAGCCGGCGACGATGAGGATGCACAGGTAGGCGGCGTGGGCGGCGACGGCAGGCGCACCCGCGGTCCCCAACGCGAGGGAGCGGCACAACGCCACGCCCTGGGCCAGCGGCAGCGCTTCGACGATGACCCTGATGGGGCCCGGCAACTCGGAGATGGCGAAGAAGGTCCCGGAGAACATGTAGAGCGGCATGATCAGCATCCGGTAGGCCGTGCTGATATGGCGTTGCACGCGTACTCCGACCGCCCACGCCGCGGCGGGCGTGGCGAACGCGAGGCCAGTCAGCGTCGCGGCGATCAGCATCGCCACGCCGCGGGCGCCGGAGACCAGCCCGAAGCAGGCCATCACAAGGACGAACGCGGCGCTGGAGGTAAGCACCCGGAAGGCGACGTACAGCATGTGGCCTGCCATCACCTGCTCGGGGCTCAGCGGCGTCGAGACGGTGCTCTGGTAGGCGCCGTCCGGCGCCGCCGCGCGAGCGATCTGCCCGGACGACTCAAGGAACGCGGTCTGCATCGCCGCGGCGGCCAGCAGGCCCGGCGCGAAGAAGGCGGCGTAGGAAACCCCGGCCATCTGGGCGGGCGCGTGATGGTCAACCAGGTGGCCCAGGCCTGCACCCACGCCGATCAGGAACAGCAGCGGGTTGCCCACGCTCATGACGATCGAGGCGCGCCAGGTGCGGCGGTAGCGCATGAGCCAGTACGTGAAGACGTGAATCACCGAGTGCGCCTTTCAGTCGGCCAGCGAGCGGCCGGTCAGCTTGAGGAACACGTCCTCCAGCGTGGCCCGCCGCACCAGCGCGGTCAGCGGGACCAGGCTCATGCCGTGCACGGAGGCCAGCGCGCTTTCGCCATCGTCGGCATAGACCAGCACCCGGTCCGGCAGTATCTCCACCCGCGGCCCGGCGTCGGCCCCGTCACCGCCGAGCTCAGAGGTCCGGAGCTTCGCGCCGGCCGCCTCCTTGACGTCGAGCGCGAACCGTACCTCGAGCACCTCCCGTGTCACGTGGGCCTCGATCAGCTCCCGCGGCGACCCCTGAGCCACGATCCGCCCGTGATCGATGATCATGAGCCGGTCGCACAGCTGCTCTGCCTCCTCCATGTAGTGGGTGGTCAGCAGCAGCGTGACTCCGTCCTGCTTGAGCCGGTAGAGACGGTCCCACAGCACGTGCCGGGCCTGCGGGTCCAGCCCGGTGGTCGGCTCGTCGAGCAGGACCATGTCCGGGTTGTTGATCAGCGACCTGGCGATGGTCAGCCGTCGCCGCATGCCGCCGGACAGCGCCTCGACCGGGCTGTCGGCCTTCTCCCTCAGCTGCGCGAAGTCGAGCAACTCCGCGCTGCGTTCCCGGATCGCGGCGCGCTTGATCCCGAAGTAGCGGCCGTAGATGTACAGGTTCTCCCGCACCGTCAGCTCACGGTCCAGGGCGTCGTCTTGGGGCACCACACCGAGGCGTGCGCGTATCGCCGAGCCATGCGTCTGCGGGTCCATCCCCAGCACGGTCAGCATCCCGCCGGATCGCGGTGAGGTGGCCGCGATCATGCGCATGGTCGTTGACTTCCCCGCGCCGTTTGGCCCGAGGAACCCGAAGGTCTCGCCGCGACGCAGCTCGAACCCGATCCCGTCGACGGCACGGAACTCAGGCACGTCGCCCCGTGCCGGATAGACCTTAGTGAGACCGGCCGCCCGGACCAGGACTGACTCGCTCATGCGGGGTAGCGTAACGAATTGGCAT
>DASXLW010000077.1:0-14142 GCA_036496025.1 Streptosporangiaceae bacterium | reverse complement strand
CGGCCGTCTCCCAGAGCGTCAGGCCGCCGTAGCTGAGCCGGTCGGCCAGGGTCCGCTGCATGTCCGGCCCGCCATAGTCGTCCGCCTCCCGATGGAACGCCTCCAGCCAGGAAAGGACAAGGCCGGAGTCGGCGGCCGTCGCGACCTGCGCCCGGCCCGGCGGCGCCGGCTCCGGCAGCAGCAGCCGGCCGAGCCGGAACAACCGGCTCCGCCGGACGACGCGGGTCGGCTGGCCGGTGTGACGCTCCCATGCGGCGGCGAAGGACGGCGCAGTGGTGGTATCGGCCATCACCCAGGCCGGGAACCGGCCGCGGCCGGCGAAGGTCTCGGCGAGCGCCGCGGCCACCCCGGCCGGTGAAGAGGTCAGCGTCACGCCAAAGGGCGGGGTGTGCATGAACGCCGCGGTGACCGGGCCGTCAGCTGCCGCCCACCAGCCGAACAGCGGGGCTTCGTCCCCGAACGCGGCCGCGCCCCGGACCCGGAGCGTCTCCGTCGCGCCGAGCTGGACCGTATTCTCGGCGGCCCGGGAGCGCAGGAAGCCGCCCGCCGCAGCCAGGTATTCCGTCACATCTCCGGTCAGCGTCCAGGTCATATCCCATGATCGGCTGCCGGCCCCGGATGGCGCACCTGGTATTTCCGCAGGGCTGGCGCCCGGTTCCGGGGTCCCTACCGCGCGTCCCCCAGTTCAGGTCGATGCGCAGACCCGCGTCGGCAGACCGCCGGAAGGCGAGTCTTGGTCTAGCGCGGCAGGTCGCTTTCGATCAGACGTCGTCGGGATGTCGCCTATCTGCCTGGCGGAGCATCGCGTCGATCTGCCTGGCGGAGCATCGCGTCGAGTTCGGGGTCGGGCCCGAACTCCCGTACCTCTTGCGCGCAGCGGCAGGCGACCGCGATCTTGGCGGCCCACCCGAGGGCAGCCTCCCGGGTGGGCACGTCGATGACGGTGAAGCCTCCACTCAGCTCCTTGGTCTGCGGGTACGGGCCCTCGGTGACCGTTCCGTCGGTGGCCACGATGCTCGGCTTCTGGAAGTCCAGTCCGCCGGCGAAGAGGTATACGCCGGCGTTCAGGGTCTCCTGGACCACCGCGTGTGCCGCCATGGCAACGTCGGGCATCTCCTCCTCGGGGATGTGGTCCATCGCGCCGTTATTGAACGAGATCAGGTACCGCGTCATCCCATGACTCCCTTGTCCCGGTCTCATCCGGAAAACGTGACCTGCTTCTTGTCAAAAGCGACATAGCTGCTGTAGTCCTCCCCGACGCGATCGAAGGACGACGGGTACGGGTCTGGGTAACTCGACGCAGCGTCGTGATGGGTGGAACCACCCACGGAGACGTCGTGATACTGGGCGACGCCCTTCCACGGGCAGGTATACGGCGTAGGGCTGTCACTGAGCACGCCGGCGCTGATCGAGGAGGGCGGGAAGTAGTAGTTGCCCTCGATGGAGATCAGGTCCGACTCCGGAGCATCCGCCACGACCGCGTCATCGATGATCGCCTTCATGTGCCGTTCCCTTCTGGGTGCCGGAAGATTCCTTTGCGTCAACCCCGCGCTGGCCGTGTGACTTCCCGGCCGGCCCGCTCACCATCTCGCCAGGTGCCGCCAGCGGCAGACGGCCGGATCCGGCACCTTGGGAGACGCGCTCTAGGTGTGATGAAATCCGGGCTGGGGCGAGCGAGAGCCGCGACTCAAAGCAGCGGCGCTGCGCTCGATGTCCGTGACCAGAAGTCGTGCCATCTCCCGGCTGAACCCATGCCGGATGAGGATCCGGTGGACGGTCGTGTCCTGCCGGTTCGCGGGAAGCGGGTACGCGGGGACCTGCCAGCCCTGCATCCGGAGATGGTCGGAGAGGTCATAAAGGGTGAAAGGCGCTGATTCGTCGGCGAGCTGGTAGCAGACGGCGGGCAGTCCGCCTTGCCCGTCGTAGAGCAGCCGGAACGGACCGATCTTCGGCAGCCGCTCGGCTATGAAAAGGGCGTGGCCGACACAGGCTTTGTGGATCTCGCGGTACCCGGCGTGCCCGTGCCGCAGCAGCAGGTAGTACTGGGCGATGACCTGGCCGGCCGGGCGGGAGAAGTTCAGCGCGAAAGTGGGCAGGTCGCCGCCGAGATAGTCGACCCGGAAGACGAGGTCCTCGGGCAGGTCGGCGGTGTCCCTCCAGACGACCCAGCCCACGCCCAGCGGCGCGAGGCCGTACTTGTGGCCAGAGGCGTTGATCGACGCGACCCTCGGAATCCGGAAGTCCCATTCGAGTCCTGGCTGCAAGAAGGGCGCGACGAAGCCTCCCGAGGCCGCGTCGACGTGGATGGGGATGTTCAGTCCCGTTCGCGCCTGGATGTCGTCAAGCGCCGCGGCGAGCTCACGTACCGGCTCGTAGACCCCGGTGAAAGTCAGGCCCAGCGTCGTTATGACGCCAATCGTGTTCTCGTCGCAGTGGTCCGCGAGCTGCTCCGGCTGCAGGCCGAGCGCGCTGCCGGCCAGCGGTACCTGCCTGAGTTCCACATCGAAGTACCGGGCGAACTTGTGCCAGCAGATCTGCACCGGGCCGCAGACCAGGTTCGGCCGGTCGGCCGGCGCCCCCCGGGCCTGGCGGTCCGCGCGCCAGCGCCACTTCAGGGCCAGCCCGCCCAGCATGCAGGCCTCGCTCGAACCCTCCGTCGAGCACCCCATGGCCCGGGTGGCGCGCGGCGCATTCCAGAGGGCGCCGAGCATATGGACGCAGCGGTTCTCGATCTCCGCGCTCTGCGGGTATTCATCCTTGTCGATCAGGTTCTTGTTCACCGACATGTCCATCAGATAGCGGACATCGTCGTCGTCGTACGTCGTGCAGAACGTGGCGACGTTCTGCGCCGCGTTACCGTCCAGATACAGGTCGTCCCGGATGAGATTGCGAACCGTCTGAGGATCCGACTCCACCTGGGGCACCCGGTAACGGGGCAGCTCGCGCTCCGCGAGCGGCTCGGCGTAGGCGTCCTCAAAGCGGTGGCTATCCGAACCAACGTGGTAAATCGTTCCCATCGTGATCCTCCTCACGGCCCCGGGGGGGCCGGGTCGGCCGGCCGGCTCAGGTGGTCGCTGCCGTCGCGCTCTGCCCGCGGGGCCGCCGTGTCGCGTGGCGGATGCCCAGGCTGCGGATGTGCGCGGTCTCCTCGTCCGCGATCTGGCGTCCGGCGCGCAGGAACCTCACTATGGCGGCCAGGTCGCCAGTGGTGTAGCCGGCCAGCTCATCGCTCATCCTTTCGCGCAGCGGCGCGTACGAGACCGCCAGCGCGGCAGAGCCCTCGGGGTCGGCGGTGATGACGATGCGGCGCCGGTCGGCCGGGTCGGCCGAGCGGGTGATGTACCCGGCTTCCTGGAGGCGGTCAAGCACCTTGGTCGTGGCGCCGGTGGTCAAGCCGAGCCGGGCGGCCAGATCGCTGGGTAGCGAGGGCCCGGCGGCCAGCAGTCCGAGGCACTGGACATCGGCGAGCGGCATTCCCAGCCGCTGGGCGAGCGCGATGGACAGCCGCACCGCGGCCGCGGCGTGCCGGGCGGTCTCGGCGCTGACCTCGGCCAGCAGTTCACGCCGGCTCGGCGGCCCGGTCAACGTTGACTCCTCCCGCTGCCGCGAAATGCAGCTTCATGAAGAAGCTACTTAAACCTCAAGGTACAGGCCGCAGGTTGGCGGCGTGGCGCCTGGCCTGGGCTGTACCGTCGCGGCGGGCCGCGGTTAGGGTAACCGCTGTGAAGGGGACCGCGGTAGCCGTCGCGCCGCAGAGGATGCACGGGTTCCCGGCCGAGCTGACCAGTTTCGTGGGCCGGGCCGAAGTGGTGGACGAGATCGCCGGCCAGCTCGGCCAGTACCGCCTGGTGACGGTCACCGGGCCCGGGGGAGCCGGGAAGACGCGGCTGGCCGGCGAGGTAGCGAAGCAGGTGGCCACCCGGTTCGCCGACGGAGTATGGCTGGCGGAACTGGCGGCGGTGCGGGATCCGGGCCAGGTGGCGGCCGCGGTGGCGGCGGCGCTGGGGATCCGTGAGCTGCCTCCGGTGGCGGCGGCCGACGCGCTGGCCCGCGCGCTGGCCCGGCGCCAGCTGCTGCTGGTGCTGGACAACTGCGAGCACGTGATCGGCGCGGCGGCGGAGCTGTGCGGTCGGCTGCTGCTGGGCGCCGACGACGTGCGGGTGCTGGCCACCAGCCGGGAGCCGCTGCGGATAGCCGGGGAAGTGCGGTACCGGCTCGGTCCGCTGACGCTGCCTGATCCCGCTGACCTGGCCGGCGCCGCGGATAGCGAAGCGGTCGCGCTGTTCGCGGACCGGGCCCGGCGGGCCGATCCGAGTTTCGCGCTCGATGAGGAAACCGCGGCCACAGTGGCGCGGCTAGTGGCGCGGCTGGACGGGATGCCGCTGGCGATCGAGCTGGCGGCGGCGCGGGTGGAGGCACTGGGCGTGACACAGTTGCTGGAGCGGATCGATGACCGGTTCGGGCTACTGGACGAGGGTGACCGGCTCGCTGAGGGACGTCATCGGTCGCTGGCTGCCGCGGTGCAGTGGAGCTACCAGCTGCTGGATGACTCCGACCGCCGCGTGTTCCGCGCGGTGTCGGCGTTCCCGGGGCCGTTCACCCTGGAGGGAGCCGAGGCGGTGGCCGGCGTCGGCGCCCGGCGGCCCGTGCTGCGCCTGGTGGACTGCTCGCTGCTGGCCCCGCCGCGGGTTGACGCTGATGGCCGGTCCCGGTACCTGATGCTGGAGACGCTGCGGGCCTACGGGGCCGGGCTGCTAGCCGAGGCGGGCGAGGAAGGCAAGGCCGCGGCCGCGCTGGCCGGGTACGCGGTGAAGGTGGCCGAAGAGGCCGCCGCGGGGCTGCAGACGCGCGACGGGGAGCTGGTCGGCATCCGGCACCTCGACGCCGAGAACGTCACCTTGCGCCACGCGCTGGCCTGGGCGATGGAGCACGATACCGGCACGGCGTTGCGGCTTGCGCTGGCCCAGGCGCCGTGGTGGCAGCTGCGGGGCCGCCTGACCAGCCAGGTGCCGCTGCTCGTCGCCGCGGCCGAGCACGCCGCGGCGGGCAGCGACGCCTGGTGCGCCGCGCGCATGTGCCTCGGCCAGGCCGCCAGCCAGTCCGCCGATCCGGCCGGGGCACTGGAGCATTTCACCGTGGTCCGTGACGCCCTCTCCGGCACCCGGCGTCCCGCGTCGCTCGCCGGGCCCGTGCTGCTGGCGATCTGCCTGGGCGGCCGGTCATCGGCGCTGCTGTACCTGGGCCGGGTCGCTGAGGCGGCCGACGACGGCCGCCGGTCGCTGGCCTTGGCCCGGTCGGTTGGCTACCCGGGCGCGGAGGCGATGGCCCTGGCCTGCCTCAGCGGGGCCGCCTGGTATGGCGGCGACCGGGACGGCGCCATCCAGCTTGCGCACCAGGCACAGCAGATCCCGGGCGAGATCCCCGGCGCCCTGTATCGCGCGCTCAGCCAGATCGTGACCGTGGTGCTGACCGAGGCCGGTGACCTGGCCGCCGCCGAGCGGGCCTGCACGGCCGGGCTGACCTGGTGCCGGGAAGTGGGCGACCTGGGCAACTTGAGTTATCAGCTGTGGAACATGGCAGTGCTGGATCTGCAAGCCGGGCGCACCGAGGACGCCACGGCGCACCTGCACGAGCAGCTCCAGATCGCCATGCAGACCGGGCTGCGGCTCGACCTGCTCGTCGGCCTCGATGGCTGCGGTTACCTGTGCGCATCGACCCAGCGCCCGGCCGAGGCGGTGACCGTGTGGGCGGCGATGTCCGCGCTCGCCGGCCCCTGGCCACTGCCGTACGGGCCCGGGAGTCCGGGCCGCCGGGACGAGCTCATGCAGCAGGCCCGGCAGGTGCTCGGGCCGGACCGGACGCGGTCGGCCGAAGAGCGCGGCGCGGCGATGAGCCCGGCCACGGCGGCCGAGTACGCGCTCATGCTCGCCGCCGCCGAACCGCGGCCGGCGGCCGCCGACGCCGCGGCAGCGCACCGGACGGCGGCGGACGGGGCGGCCGGCCCGGCGCCCGGCCTGGACAAGCTCAGCCCCAGAGAGCGCGAGCTCGTCACCCTGGTCGCGCAGGGGTGCACCGACGCGCAGATCGCGGCCCAGCTCTATATCAGCGTGCGCACGGTCAGCTCGCACCTCGACCGGATCCGGGACAAGACCGGATGCCGCCGCCGCACCGACCTGACCCGCCTCGCGCTCGGCGCCGGCCTGGTCTAGCCCCCTGCCTGGGTCCCCCTCGCCGGCCTGGTCTAACCCGGCCGGGTTCCCGTCGCCGGCCTGCCGGGGCCCGGCTCGGCCGCTCCGCGGTGCGGGTGATTCCACCCCGGGCCAGGCCCGACTGGGTGATTCCACCCCAGCGCTGGCCGCGCGGCAAGTGGGGTCGGCCGACCCCTGCCACGGGCCCGGTAAGGCGGGCGAGCCTAGGGCCGAGGGCCGGAAAAGCCGGCCAGTTTCGGATAGATGGGACAAGGCAATGTCAGCAGTACTGACCCACCCGCAAACTCAGACCACGACGACAGAGCCGGCTGTGCCGGGCCAGGACGGACCGCTGCGCAGGGCGTGGCACGGGCTCCGCGCGGCCGTTCGGGAGATGAACTACGGGGCCCGGCGGGCGGTCGAGGTGCAGGCACCCTGGATCGCAGACGGGCGATGACACAGTAGGGACCGTTATGACCGAGGAGACGTACGCGGGCAAGCTCGCGGTGGTGACCGGCGGTGGTTCCGGCATGGGTCGCGAGCTTGTCCGGCAGTTGGCCGCGCAGGGCTGCTCGGTCGCGGCCTGCGACTGGAACGCGGAGTCCATCGCGCAGGCCGCAGCCGCGGCACGCTCGGCCGCCCGGCCTGGCGTGCTGGTCACCGGTCATGCCTGTGACGTCTGCGACGAGGCGCAGGTGCTGCGGTTCCGCGCTGAGCTGCTCGCCGAGCACGCGAGCGATCACGTCGACCTGGTGTTCAGCAACGCTGGCATCGGCGGCGGCGGCAGCTTCGTCAACGACTCCCGCGAGGAATGGGAGCGCACGTTCGCGGTGGACTGGTGGGGGGTGTATTACTGCGCCCGTGCGTTCCTGCCGCTGCTCATCGCGAGCGGCGACGGCGTCCTGGTCAACACCAGCAGCGTGAACGGCCTCTGGGCGGCGCTCGGCCCGGGCATGCCCAACACGGCCTATGCCACCGCCAAGTTCGCGGTCAGGGGCTTCTCCGAGGCGCTGATCGAAGACCTGCGCACCAACGCGCCCGGCGTCCGGGTGGTCGTGGTGATGCCGGGCCACGTGGGGACGGACATCGTCGCGAACAGCCTGCGCGCCCGTGGCCTGCCGGAGCCCGAGCAGATGAGTGAGGCACAGCTGGAGGACTTGATCCCCGCCGGCGCGCGGGCCGGGCTGATCCGCGCCGGCCTGCTGCCCGCCGGCGCGTCAGCCGAGCAGGTGCGCCGATTTCTTGTCCGGGCGGCCACCGACTTCCGGGACAAGGCGCCGGTCACCGCGGCCGAGGCGGCGACCGTCATCCTCGACGGCGTGCGATCGGGGGGGTGGCGGATCCTCATAGGCGAGGACGCCCGGATGATCGACGCGGCGGTCCGGGCGAAGCCCGAAGCCGCCTACGACTACGCCGAGCTGTTCGGCGTGGCGGCACAAAAGCCAGCAGACGGAGCATCCGATGGGTAGATACGGCGGCGGCAAACTTCCGGAGACCGTGGGCTCATAGGCCGCCCTCCGGGGGCGGGCCGCCGCGATGCGCGTCAGGTGCCGAGGAGGTCCCGGGCAGCCTGGACGACCTGGCCGGCCGAGATCCCGGCCGCCTCCATGAGTTCGGCCGGGGTCCCGGAGGTGGGCAGGCCGCGCACGGCCAGGTGGGCGATGTGGACCGGGTGGTCGGCGTCGTTGAGCGCTTCGAGCACCGCACCGCCGAGGCCGCCCGCCGGGTAGTGGTCCTCGACGACGACGAGCCGGCCGTCGGTCGCCTCCGCTGCCTCGACGAGCGTCTCGGTGTCGATCGGCTTGACCGAGTAGAGGTCTACGACCCGCGCGCGAATGCCGTCCCGGTCGAGCTCGTCCGCGGCGGCCAGGCAGTTGTGCAGCGTCACGCCCGCTCCGATCAGCGTCACCTGGTCATCCGCGCTGGACCTGACCACCTTGGCGCCCCCGATCGGGAAGGCCTCGTCCGGTCCGTAGAGAACCGGGTAGGAACCCCGGGTGGTGCGCATGTAGACGATGCCGTCGCGCTCGGCCATCTGCTGGGTCAGGCTGGCCGCGGCGGTCGCGTCGCTCGGGTACAGCACCGTGGAGCCGTGCACGGCGCGCATCATCGCGAGATCCTCGAGGGCCATCTGCGACGGTCCGTCCGCGCCGATCTCGACCCCCGCGTGCGAGCCGCACAGCCGGATGTTCGCCTCGGAGATGGCCGACATCCGGATGAAGTCATAGGCACGGGTGAAGAACGCGGCGAAGGTGGAGGCGAACGGGACGTACCCGCGGACGGACATGCCGACGGCAGCCGCGATGAGCTGCTGCTCGGCGATGAACATCTCGAAGTAGCGCTCCGGGTGGGCCTTGGCGAATTCCTCGGCGTGCGTGGAGTTGCCCACCTCGCCGTCCAGGGCGACGACGTCGCCGCGGGCGCCGACGGCGGCCAGTGCCTGGCCGAAGGCCAGCCGCGTGGCGACCTTGGCGCCCAGCTCGTACCGGGGCAGGTTCACCTCGCCGTTGGGCCGTTCCCGGGGGGTTCCGTCCTCGGGCCGCAGTCCGGTGACGGACAGGTGGCGCTCGCCGCCCAGCTCGATGATGGCCCGCTCGGCCATGTCCGGGGGCAGGGGCCTGCCGTGCCAGCCTTCGGCGTCTTCGACCTCGGAGAAGCCGCGGCCCTTGCGAGTGCGGGCCAAGATCACCGAGGGCCGGTCGGCGCCGGCCGCATCATCGAGCGCCTTGTCGATCTCGCCGAGGTCGTGCCCGTCGATCGGGATGGCCCGGCAGCCGAACGCCTCAACCCGCTTGACGTACGCGTCCAGGTCCCAGCCGAGCTCGGTCGGACCGCGCTGGCCGAGGCGGTTGACGTCGACGATCGCGGTCAGGTTGTCCAGCCGGTAGTAGGCCGCCTTGTCGAAGGCCTCCCACATCGACCCCTCGGCCATCTCGCTGTCACCGCACAGCACCCAGATCCGGTACGGCAGCTCATCGAGGTACCGGCCGGCCAGGGCGACGCCGACGCCGTCCGGCAGCCCCTGACCGAGCGACCCGGTCGCGACGTCGACCCAGGGCAGCACCGGGGTGGGGTGGCCCTCCAGCCGCGAGCCGAATCGCCGGTACCCGTTCATCAGCTCGTCGTCCGAGACGACTCCCACCGCCTTGAACATCGAGTACAGCAGGGGGGAGGCGTGTCCCTTGGAGAAGATCAAGTGGTCGTTGGCCGGGTTGTCTGGCTGCTGCCAGTCGTAGCGCAGATGCCGGGCCAGCAGCACCGCCATCAGGTCGGCGGCGGACATGCTGGAGGTCGGATGGCCGGATCCGGCGGCGGTGCTGCACCGGATTGAATCGACCCGAAGCTGCTGGGCAAGTTCGCGGATTTCGTCCAAGGTCTGCACGGTCATCGCCGTCTCCTGCCAGGTTCCACGTCAAGCGCTGGGCTAGCGCCGCCGCCGTGGGCCAGACTCTCACAGGCCCGCCGGACGGCGGTCACTACCCCTGGCTGTCCGCCTCATTCGCCTGCGACGCCGTACCGGACAGGGCCGGGTGCTCGGGCGTTCCCGCTGTCAACAGGACGGCAGGAGAGCGGACGACCCCCAGCTCCACGAGCTGCCGGGGGAACACCGCGTCGAGCACCCAGTCGGCGGCGATGCGCGTCCGGTTGACCGGCATGCTCAGCAGGTGGTATCCGCGGGTGACAGCCTTGGCGGGCAGGCCAGCCAGCCGCACCCCCAGCGGGTCCGCCGCCGCCTCGGTACCGCCCAGATCCACGACGAAGCCGAGATCATGGTGCCGGTAGGGGCGGCGCCGGGTCCGGCGGCCGCCCAGGCCGTAGCCGGCGGCCACGTTGTCGGCGACGAGCTTGCCCTGGCGCTCGGCGTGCTGTGCCGTCATCGCGGTGATCGATCCTGGCCGGGTGAGATCGGGGACCGCGGCGGCGTCGCCGCAGCCGTGAATCTCGGGGTGACCGGGCACGGTCAGGTACTCGTCCACGGTGATCCGGCCCTGCCGCATCGGCAGCCCGAGCCGGGCCACCATCGGGTCGGGCCGCACGCCGACGCACCAGATCAGCGATCTGGTCGGCACGACCTCGCCGTCGGACAGCCGCACCCCGTCGCCGGAGGCGTGCTCGACGCTGGTGCCGGTGCGGATCTCCACTCCCCGCGCGGACAGCACCTTGGTGGCGCTGGCCGACAGCCGGGAGTCAAGCTCCGGCATGATGCGCGGCGCCAGGTCGATCAGCATCCAGCGCAGCCGCTGGCCGGCCAGGCCGGGCCGGCGGCGCGCCGCGATCTGGGTGAGCAGCTGCCCGCTGGCCGCCACCTCAGTGCCGGTGTACCCGGCCCCGACCACCATGAAGGTGCAGCGCGCATCCCGTTCGGCCTGGTCGTCGGCCAGGTCGGCCAGCGCGATCTGGCGCAGCATGTGATCACGCAGGTAGAGCGCCTCGGCCAGGCTCCGGAATCCGTGCGCGTAATCGGCCACGCCGGGAATGGGCAGCAACTTGTTGACGCTGCCCAGCGCGACCACGAGCTGGTCGTAGCCGATCGCCCGGCGGTTACCCTCCGGATCGGTCACGGTCAGCCGCCTGCCCGCGATGTCGATGTCAGTGACCGCGCCCAGCACGGGGCGCACCCCGCGGTAGCTGGTCAGCGGCACCGCCACCGTGCGCGGGTCGAGGATCCCGGCCGCCACCTCCGGCAGCAGCGGCAGGTAGAGGAAATAGTTGGTCGGGTTGACCAGGACGACGTCGAGCTTCCCCCTGGCCAGCCGGGCCAGCCTGCGGGCGGCGTGAAAGCCGGCGAACCCCGCGCCCGCGATGACCACCCGCGGGCGAAGACCGGTTGCTGCGTGCGCGCTCATGATCCACCCATTGCCGGAACCAGCCGATGCAAACGGGGCGGGAGCCGCCGGCTGCGGCTGGATGGATTAGGCGCGGGCGGAGCCGCCGGGCGCGGCTCGATGGGTTAGGCGCGGGCGGGTGCCCGGTGCGCGGTGCGGTAGAGGTCGATCAGCTCGTCGGTGGTGGTGGCATCGGCAGCGGCCTTGTCGTCGCGCCACCGCCCGGTGAACCGCGGGAACCGCATCGCCAGTCCGGCATCCTCCTTGATCTGACCCCAGGCGGCGGTGTAGTTCGGCGAGAGGGTGAGCTCGGCGCCGAGCACTTCCAGCACGACCCCGGGCTCGAACCACACGTCCGGTTGCTGGCGCGCGTCGACCCGGGCGGGACGGGCCGGGCGGGCCAGCGGCGCCAGCCGGGCCGGCAGCGCGGCCAGCTCGGCGTCGGAGAACCCGGTGCCGCACTTGGTCACCGTCGGGAAGGCGTCGGCGGCGGGGTCGTAGGCGGCAAGCAGCAGCGCGCCGTACACGCCGGCCCGGCGGCCGCGCCCGGCGAACGCGCCGACGATGACCAGGTCGATGGTGTCGGACAGCTCCGTGCGGTAGTCCCGCTTGAGTTTGATCCACTGCCAGCCGCGCGCGCCGGCCCGGTAGCTCGCGTCCGGGCTCACCGACTTGCACACCAGCCCTTCGCAGCCGTCGGTGACCGCTTGCTCGAACGCCGCGTCCAGGGCGGCCGGGGTGCTCACCTGGGTGGCGGTGGTGAGCCGGAGCTGGGGCGACACGGTGATCGCCTCGGCCAGCGCGGCGCGTCGCTGCGGGTAGGACAGCATCGTGAGGTCCTGGCCGTCGGCATACAGCAGCTCGAAGCAGAACAGCCCCACCGGCACCTCGCGCACGGCCTCGGAGATGCCGTGCTTGCGCCGCCGGAGCATGACCTCGCCGAACGGGTGCAGCTCCCCGGCGGCTGGGTCGAACGCGACAACTTCCCCCTCGACGATCGCCTCGCGGGGGCCCAGCCCCGTCGCCAGGAGCTCGACCACGTCGGGGAACTGGACGGCGACCCGTTCCAGCCGCCGGGTGAACAGCTCGATGGTCCCGTCGGCGGTCCGGTGCGCCTGCACCCGGACACCGTCGTACTTGTACTCGGCCGCGCACTGCCCGCCCAGCTTGGCCAGGATCTCCGCGGGGTCGGACAGCCGCTGGGCGAGCATGGCCCGCACCGGGCTGCCCGGGCGCACCTGGATCTGCTCGACCGCCGGCATCCCGCCGCCCGCCAGCGTGGCCGCGACCAGGCCGAGGTCGCAGCAGATGTTGTAGGCGCGTTCCAGTACCGGGCGGGCGGCCCGCCCGCCCGCGTACACCTGCGCGAGCGCGTCCAGGATGGTGGGCGTGCCGATGCCCAGCCGCAGGTTCCCGGTGACCAGGCGCAGAAGGTAGCGGGCCTCCAACGGGGTGGCCTGGCCGAGCAGGCCGGCCAGCAGGTCCAGCTTGCGACCCTGCGAGCCCGGCCCCTCGGCCTCGGCGATCTCGTGCAGCGCGGCGACCACGGCCGCGACCTCCAGGCTGGGCGGCCTGCCCGCGGCGGTCACGGTCAGCAGTTGCTCGGCGGCCTGCCCGAGGTCGCCGGTCTCCCGCACGCTGGCGGCAACTTGCTCGGGGCGGGTGCCGGTGGTAGCGGCGACCGCGCGGACGGCGAGCTTCTCGGCCAGGCCGAGATCCACCCCGGCGAACTCCGGCGCGATCAGCCCCTGGCAGAGGTAGCACACCGTGGGCAGTAACCCGGCCGGGGTCGCGGCGACCAGCGCGGCCAGCCGGTCGATGAGCGCCAGCCGCCCGCTGGCCTGCTCCAGGTCGCGGTAGGCCTCGGCGACGGTCTGGTACTTCACAGCGCTCCCTCCGCTTCACTCGATCATGACACGTGCGGGAGGCGAGTCATGTACCACGACTTCTCCCGCTGCCGCATCGTGCGGCGGAAGGTGACCGGGCTGCATCGAAGCCACACGGGCACGAGGTCAGGCCGCCCGGCCAGCGGAGTCGGCTGCGGCGCCGACCAGGCTGGCCAGCTCTTCCCGGCTCGGACCGGGCGGAACAAGCGGCCGCCAGCCGGTGCCGTAGATCTCCCGCGCCCGGGCCTGGACGGCGTCGAGGCTGCCGGGCGGGGCGAGCATGGCCTGGAACGGCCCGACGACCTTCATCAGCCCGGGGTCGGCGGCGGCTGCGGCGATGATCAGGTCAGACGGGAGGGGCCGGGCGAGGTCGACGTCCTGGCCCGACCAGCGCCGGATCAGGTCGGCGTCCCACCGGACGTGGTCGTCGAACCAGGGCTTGACGTGGCGGGCGCACCAGTGATCGAAGGCCAGCGAGCAGGACGTGAAGTCGTGCCCGTGCTCGGCCAGCAGGCGGATCAGCTGTTGCGCCTGCTGCAGCGAGGTGGTCACGCCCCGGCCGGCGGCCGGGTTCGTGGTGCACACACTGTCCCCGGCGTAGATCAGCCCGTCCAGCGCCACCTGTCCGGCGTCGTCGAGCTGCCCCTGGTAGCTGTTGTACAGCCGCCCGCCCGGCAGGACCGGGGTGATCGGCCGAGCCTGTCCTGGACCGACCCATCCGGCCAGCGCCGGGATCGCCCGGACGGCCGCCTCGAACACGGCCGCGGTCCGCAGCGCCGCGAGCCCGCGGTCCGCGCTGGCCCGCGCTATCAGCGCGGATGCGGTCCGGTGGTCGTGCAGGAATGCGGCGGCCAGGTAGCCGGGGTAAACCAGCATTACCCCGAACGGCGCGTTGACCGGACCATCGGCGGCACCGGGCCGCAGCCGATACTGGCGCGACAGGTAGGAAATCCCGCAGTCACCGCCTTCGGCCGGAGCCCGCAGCGCCCGGGTGATCCGGCCGGCCCGGCCGCTCGCATCGATGACCAGGTCGGCATCGACCCGATGACCGTCCGCCCTGACCCCGGTCGCGCGCCCTCGCTCCCGGCACACCTCATCGACGTGAGCGGTGCGCAGCGTCACCCGCGGCTCGGCTTCGGCGGCCGATCGCAGCACCCGCTCGAACGTCTGGCGGCGGCAGTGCAGCCCGCCCGGCAGGCCGGGCTGGCCGGGCACCGTGGCCGGCTTCGCCCCCGCGGTCAG
>DASXLW010000076.1:0-5041 GCA_036496025.1 Streptosporangiaceae bacterium | reverse complement strand
CAACGTGAACAAGAACGCGACCTGTGGCGGAACCAGAAACGGCGTATCCAACTGTGGAACCTCGGTCAACTACGTCACCCCGTAAACACAATCCGCAGCTAGTAACGGATGCCGCACCTCGCCAGCCAGCGGGGTGCGGCATCCTAGGCTCGGGGGGTTGACGGCTCCCCGCAGCGGCCGGCGACTACCGGCCCGGAACCTCGCCTCATGTCCCAGCCCAGAGAGCTGGCAGCGGGTCCGGCTTAGCTATCAGCGGATCTTTCCTCCGCCCGGGATGGCCTGAACCGCCGGCGTCCACCATGCGACCCCGCGACGTCGCCCGTGTCTCGTTATGGCTGTGCCTCTGGGCGGTCGGGTACCCGACTGTTAGCGTTGATTGAACAATCAGGCAGTTCTCGGGTGGCGGGAAGCAGCGTCCTGGTGGACGCCGTCCTGGGAGGGTTTCTGGTGATGGCTGGACTGCGTGAGCGTGCCGTGGCTGCGTCGGTTGCGGTGCTGGTGACCGCGACCACCGTGCTGTCCGGGGCCGCGGTGGGATCCGGAGGCCGGGCCTGGGCCGGCTTAGCTCGGGCCAGGGCCTGGGCCGCTGACGCCGGGACGGCCGCAGCGGCTCAACGTTCCCCGGCCCGGCCCGGCAGCAACCTGCTGCTGAATCCGGGCGCGGAGGCGGGCGCGGCGTCCGCGCGAGGCTGGGACAGCGTCACCATTCCCGGCTGGCAGATAGCCGGCGGCCTGCCGACGGTGGTGCGGTACGGCACGCCGGGCTTCCCGCGGGCGACCGGGCGGTGGCCGCTGGTGCGCGGCGGGCGGTTGTTCGCCGGCGGAACCGGGGGCACCGCGCGGCTGCGCCAGCTGGTCCGGCTGCGCCCGGCCGGCGACCAGCCAACGGCCGCGCCGATGCGCTATGCGTTGTCGGCCTGGCTGGGCGGCACCGCGCGGAGCCGGGCTTCGGTGCAGGTCGCGTTCGTGTCTGCCGCAGGGCGGGTGCTGGCGCGGCGCACGATCGGCCCGGTGGGCACGGTGGCGGGCGGCCAGGGGCTGGCCGGCCGGGCCGCCGCCGGCGTTGTCCCGAAGCAGGCGGTCGGTGCGCGGGTCAGCCTGGTCCTGGCGACGTCGCTGACGAATTTCGACGGGCCGTACTCTCCCTACCGGGGCTATGACCGGGCTGTCGCCGATGGCCTGCGGTTCAGTGTTTCGGCTGCGGTCGGCCCCGCGCCGCGGCTGGTACCGCCGGCCGTGCGTGTGCCCCGCTACCAGCATGTGTTCCTGTTCTATTTCGAGAATCAGGACTTCCGCTCGGTCATCGGCAACACCAGGCAGGCTCCCTACCTCAACGGGCTCCTGCCCCGGGGCAGCCTGCTCGCCGACTCGTTCGCCGAAGAGCACCCCAGCGACGGGAACTACCTGGCCATGGCGGGCGGAAGCACGTTCGGTGTGCCGCCGACCAACCCGCTGGAAGCCAGACCCCGGTACACCATCGCCGCCCGCAACATCGGCGACCTGCTGGATGCCTCGCACCGCAGCTGGAAGGAATACCTGCAAAGCGCGAACGGGCCGTGTGACGACACGGTGCACGGCTACTACTGGAACGATGACCTGCCCATGACCTACTTCGCCGACGTCCGCGACCGCCCCGCCTACTGTTCGGCTCACCTCGTCCCGCTGGAGGCACTCCCGGCCGACCTCGCCACCGCGGCCAGCACGCCGAGCTTCGCCTGGCTGGGGGCCGACGACTGCTCCGATATGGAGGGATGCGGGATCCGCGCGGGCGACCGGTTCCTGGCCGCCGAGCTCGGAGCGGTCATGCGCTCGCCGGCCTG
The DNA here is from genome assembly GCA_036496025.1 of Streptosporangiaceae bacterium. GTDB lineage: Bacteria > Actinomycetota > Actinomycetes > Streptosporangiales > Streptosporangiaceae > PALSA-505. Next base: position 3,221 of record DASXLW010000076.1, on the reverse strand, counting down.
GCGGACCCAGCGATCACTGGCCATCATCACCTTCGACGAAGATGCCTACGACCACGAACGCCCCGCCCAGCGGGTGCCCACCCTCATCCTCGGCTCGGCAGGTGTCCGGCAGGGTTACGTGTCGCATGTCCGCTACACCCATTACAGCCTGCTCCGCACGATCGAGGCGGCGCTCGGCGTCGGCACCCTGACCCGCAACGACCGCTACGCGCAGCCGGCGAACGACGTGTTCAGCCGGGGGCGAGCGCCGGGCGGTCCCGCGTGGCCTCCCGCTCCCGCGCAAGTCCGGGCACCGGGCCCGGTCACGAGCCCGCCCGGGCGCCCCGGACCAGTCGACCGCAGACCGGTACCCGGCACCGGCCCGCTGCCGGCCTACGCGCACCATCCGACAGCGTTCGTGGTCAACTACGGCTCGGGGACGGTGACCCCGGTCGACCTGGCGAGCAAGCGGGCCGGCCCGCCGATCAAGGTCGGCCAGGGTCCCCGCGCGATCGCGATCACGCTGGGCGGGCGGACCGGCTACGTGGCCAACTCCGGCTCGGGCACCGTGACACCGATCAGCACGGTCACCGGCCGCGCGGGCCGCCCGATCCGGGTGGGCCGCGACCCCCGCGCGATCGCGATCACGCCGGGCGGGCGGACCGCGTACGTGCTCGACTGGGGCAGTGCGGCGGTGACCCCGATCGACACCGCCACCGGCCGGGCAGAGTCGTCCATACCGGTGGGCAGCTATCCGTCCGCGATCGCGATCGGCGCGCGCGGCACCACCGCGTACGTCGCCTGCTACGGCTCGGACACCGTCACCCCGATCACGATCGCCACCGGACGCCCCGGCCGCGCCATCCCCGTCGGGCAGGCACCGGACGCCATCGCCGCGGCACCCGGGGGGAAGACGGTCTACGCGGTCGGCGGGGACTCCGACACCCTCACCCCGATTACCACCGGGACCGGGCACGCGGGACCGGCTATCCCGGTCGGGTACTCGCCAGCGGCGATCACCGTCCCCCGCCGGGGGACGACCGCCTATGTGGTCAACACGATCTCCGGCAGCGTGACACCGGTCAGTACCGTGACCGGCCGGGCCGGGACACCCATCCCGGTGGGCATCTACGCCTACCCGCTGGCCATGGCGCTCACGCCGTCCGGTGACACCGCGGCCGTCGTCGGCGCCTATGCGGGCCGGGTCATCCTGGTCAACACGCGCACCCGGCGGGTGACCGCCAAGATCACCGTGGGCCGGTATCCCCTGACCGCCGCCATCGCGCGGTAACCACAGGTCAGCAGATCGCCTCGGCGAGCAGCCTGGTCGCCGCGACGAGCTCGGACTCACTGGGCAGAGCGAAACCGAGGAGGAGCGCCGGAGGAGACGGCACGTGGGTTGTGCAGTGACGGTGGAGCTCATGCACGCCGACGCTGGACTGCCGGGCGCGCGTCGCCGTCGCGCGCTCATCGGCGCCGTCGGGGAGCCAGGCAAGCAGGTGCAGGCCGCCGGCGATGCCGCTGATGCGCACCTCGGGGAGATACCTGCCCAGCGCGCCGATCAGGACGTCCCGCTTGGCCCGGTAGTGCCGGCGCATCGAGCGCAGATGACGCTCGAGCGCGGCGTCCTCGATAAACCAGGCCATGGCGACCTGGTCGAGCGTCGGCGGTGTCATCCCGGTGACCAGCAACACGTTCTCTACGTCATCGATCAGGTACGAGGGAGGGACGACCCAGGCGATGCGCAACGCGGGGGCGAGCGTCTTGCTCGTCGTCCCCATGAACGCGACCAGGTCGGGCGCCAGGCCCTGGAGGGAGGCCATCGGATGCCGGCCGAACCGGTACTCGACGTCGTAGTCGTCCTCGACGATCAGCGCCTGGCGCTCGCGCGCCCAGGCGATCAGGGCCGAGCGGCGCTCTGCCGTCATGACCACCCCGGTCGGATAGTGGTGCGCCGGCGTCGTCACCACCGCGTCGACATCGGCGGCGGCGAGATCCCCGACGACCAGTCCGTTGGCGTCCACCCGCACCGGGACCGCCTCGAGACCGGCCAGTTCGACCGTGAGCGTCTGCCAGCGCCAGCCAGGATCCTCGATCGCGACCCGACGCGCACCGCGGTTCCGCAGAACGTGCCAGAGCACGGTCAGCGCCTGGGACGTCGAGCAGCAGATCACGGCGTGCTCGGGCTCCACGGCTACCCCGCGCATCCGGGCCAGGTATCCGGCCACGGCGTTCCTGAGCTCGGGAACGCCGCGGTGGTCGGGATAGGTCAGCCGGCGATCGGGCAGGTCCCGGAGCGCGCGCACCAGCATGGCCTTCCAGCGTGCGCGCGGGAAGGCGTGGAAGTCAGCCTGCCCGGGCCTCAGGTCGTACCGGAATGCCCGGGGCGTGCTTACCTGCCGCCGCTGCGGAGTTTCCGACGTCGGCACCTCGGCGACGCGGGTACCCGATCCGCGTTTCGCCGACAGGTAACCCTCGGCGGCCAGCTGAGAGTAGCTATCGACCACCACACCACGCGATACGCCGAGCTCGTCGGCCAGATCCCGGCTTGGCGGCAGCACCGACCCTGGTCCCAGCCGGCCGGAACGAATCGCCACCCGGAGCACGTCTTCGAGCTGGCGGCCAATCGGGGCGCCGGCCTTGAACTCGATCTCCACGTCCACGCCCAGAAGCTACCCCAGCCGGGCCCGCAAGTCAGTTGCGCGTCAGCGCCTCAATTACCGAACGGGCCCCGGGTGCGGCTGAGCTGTTCCAGCGCGTGGCTCAGATCGGCCGGGGACACGATCCCGGCCAGGTGGCCGTCGGCGAATACCAGCGCCCGGTTGTCCGAGCAGGCGTGCAGGCGGGGCAGCAGGTCGGCGGCCGGCTCGTCCGGGGCGGCGCGGGCGACCTCGGACAGCGGGCAGGCGACATCGCCCAGCGTGGTCCGGCCCCGCTCGGCTGCGGGTACCTGGCTGGCCCGGTGCACGGTGACCAGGCCAACCGTCTGGCCGCCGGCTACCACCGGGAAGGCGGAGTGCCGGTGCCGGGGCAGATAGTCATCGAGGAACTGGGCGACCGTGGACGTCGCAGGCACGGTCACCGGATCGGGGGTCATGATCTGCCGCACGGGCACCGTGCGCAGCTGGGACTGCAGCATCGCCTGCTGGCCTTCCGAGGTGGCCGCGCTGATCAGGAACCAGCCGATGAGGGCGAACCAGATCCAGTTGTAATCGCGGCGCGCCAGGACCAGGTACGCCGCC
>DASXLW010000075.1:0-5855 GCA_036496025.1 Streptosporangiaceae bacterium | reverse complement strand
GGCCCGCCGCCAAGCCGCCGACTCGAGCGGGGTCGTAGCCGATCTGGTCGACCAGGCGCGCGATCGCCTCGACCGCACCCGGGTCGTCCCCCGCCACCCCCGCGGCCTTCCGGTCCTTGGCCCCCGCGGGCCTGGCCTGGTCCTCGAGCTCGTGGTAGCCGATGTGGTTGAGCGCCTTGACCACCGTCGACCCGGCGAGCCTCCGGGCCACGATCTCGCTGCTGCTGGCACCAGCACCGTCCTCGAACAGGGGCAGCCTGCCGTCGCTCGCGGGCCAGTAGTTCATCGCATCGACGACGAGCTTGCCGCTGAGCAGGCCCGGCTCGACGTCAAGGAAACGGTGCAGCGGCATGGCGAGCACCACGATGTCCGCGTCGGCCGCCGCGTCGCTGGCCCAGCGGGGCCGGGCACCGGGGACGATCAGCTCCGTGATCAGTGCGATGTCCTCCGGGTCTCCGGAGGCGGCGATGTCGACCGGGTAGCCCGCGCCCAGGGCTAGCCGGGCGATGACCGGGCCAATGTGCCCCGCGCCGAGTATGCCAAGCCTTCCACGCTGGCTCTCTGGGTAGCGGTCTTGCCGCTGTCCTGTCTCCACGACGACAGCAAACGGACTTTACCCCGCTTATATTCCGGAAGCAGCGCTACCGTACGTCCAGCCCGGTGACCGCGCGTCCGATGATCATCCGCTGGATCTCCGACGTGCCCTCGAAGATGGTGAACATCCCGCAGTTACGGACAGTTTGCACAGGTCAGCGACCTGCAGCCCCGCTACTGCCATCGCCGCCCTGTCATCCGTGTCATGCCTGGCCGGCCCGGTTGGGTGGCGTACGCCCGCACGCCGCCTGACATTGAGACGGCCGGGACCGCGCCTAGCCCCTACCGTGCGGGCATGGCGCGGTACCGGTTCCTCGACGGGATGGGCGACGTCATGGACGAGCGTGACTTTGCCGACCATGCCGCCGCCCTTGCCTGGGCGCATGACGAGGAGGAACTCGACGCCGAGGTGCAGCGCGTCGAGTACCTCGGGCCCGAGGGTGACTGGCGCTGGGCCGGCGCCATCGAAAGCTGAGAGCGTCCTCGGTGAGCGCCTGTGATGCACGGTTCGCGGGCGACGCACTAGGGTGTGGCGGGCGGCTCCATGGGAGCCAGCGCGAAGGCGATCTGGGTGCGGGTGCGCAGCCCCAGCTTGGCCAGGATGTGCTGGACGTGGTTCTCGGCGGTCCGCTCGGAGATGTGCAGCGCCGAGCTGATCTGGCGGTTGGTCAGGCCGCGGGCGACGAGCGCCGCGATCTCCACCTCGCGGCGTGTCAGCGGGCCGCCGCCGCGCCCGGCGAGGGCGCCGGCCAGGGCGCGGGCGTCCCGGCTCACGAGGGTCATCCCGAGCCTGCCGGCCTGGTCGGCGGCGACGGCGGCCAGGGCTGCGGCTTCGTCACGGTCGCCCGGACGGCGGCGGCGGGCCAGCACCTGGGCCAGGTCGAAGGTGGCCAGCGCGGTGCAGGCGGCCAGACCCGCGCGGTCGTTGGCCGCGATGGCCTGCCGCAGGTGCCGGGCGGCCTGGTCAAGGTCGCCAGTCGCCGCCGCGGTGATGCCCAGGTACCGGCCGACGGAGCCATCGAAGATCGTCAGCCCGGCGCCGCTACAGCAAAAAAGGTCAGCGTGCGGGAGTAGCGCCTGGTGCACACGGGTGGCGGTCTGTCGGTCGCCGAGGCCCGCGGCCAGCTCGGCGAACAGGCTGTAGGTGACGAGCAGCCGGCTCGCGGGGACGTGGGCTAGCGCCTCGGCGGGCTGGTAATAGCCACGGGCCTGGTCGGGCCGGCCGAGGGTCAGGTGCCACCAGGCGCGGATGGCCAGGCCGAGCAGCGGCGAGTAGCTGAAGTCGGCCAGCTCGGGGGCCAGCCACTCGTCCCGGCCGGTGAGCCCGTTGAGCTTGAGCAGCACCACGCCGGCGATCGTGGTCATGTTCTCGTGCGCGCTGGCGGTGATCCGCAGCGAATCCATGATGAGCTGCCTGGCCTGGCTGAACTGACCACGGCCCAGGGCAAGGGCGGCCTGGCTGCGCCACAGGTGCCAGCGGGGTCCCGGGGACCGCAGCCGGTCGACCAGCGGTGCCAGCACGAGTAGCTCCGCCTCGGCCTCCGCGACGCGGCCGAGCTGCGCGAGCGCGTCCACCCGCCACAGCCGGCCCCACAGCTGGGCGTCGGCGTCCCCGTCCGCCTCTCCGAGGGCCAGCATCCGGCCGCCGAGCGCGAGGCGCTCGTGGACGCCCCCTGGGTCCGCGCGGGCGAGCTGCCGGGCCCGCAGGGCCGAGCGCAGCGCCACCGGGTCGGCCAGGCGCTCGGCCATGGCCAGCGCCTGCTCCGACAGGGGTACCGCATCCGGCTCCCATCGGTAGGTGGCGTGGCCGGCGCGCATGGCCAGCAGCCGGGCCCGCTGCGGGCTGTCGGCATCGGGCAGGCCCGCCAGCGCCTCGTCGCACAGCTGCTTGCCGAGGGAAACCCAGGCCGGGTCGGTGAAGCCCTCCGTGGCTAGCGCCACCTCACCGATAAGGGCCGGGTCGGCGGCTTCCCGCGCGGCGGCGGCGGCGTCGCGGAGGGTGGCGCTGCCGGCAGCGAGATCAAAGCTGTGCAGCTGCGCCGCGCCGAGGCCGGTCAGCAGCCGGCACCGAACGGCCGGGCCAGCGCCGGCCGCGGTAAGCGCCCGGCCGTAGAGGGCGGCGGCGTCCTCCCAGGCAAGCTGGGACATCGCCGCCCGGGCCGCCCTCTCGGCCCAGTACGCGGCCTCGGCGGCGTCCCCGACTGGCAGCGATTCGAGCAGGTGGTGCGCGACCATCGCCGGGACGGGGTTGGGCCGCTGCCGCAGGTAGCCGGCCATGGCTGCGTGGACGGCAAGCCGGGACGCGGTGGGCAGCTCAAGGGAGGCGGTTTCGCGGATGAGGTCGTGACAGAAGCGCCATCCGCCTTCGCCGGTCACCATCCCGGCGGCGGCGGCCTCATCGAGCGCGGTCAAGACCGCGGAGGCATCACGCCCGGTCACCGCGGCCACCGCCACGGGATCGATGTCGGCGCTGAGCACCGCGGCGGCGCACAGCACGGCCCGGCAGGCGCCGGACAGGGCGTCGAGCCGGGCGCGGACGGTGTCCCGCACAGCTTCCGGCAGGGCCGCGGCGAGGGCGTCGGCGCGGCCGGCGCGCGAGGCCAGCAGCCGCCCGAGCTCGGCGACGAAGAAGGGGTTGCCGTGGGTCCGGCGGCTGATCGCGGTGGCCAGCTCCGCCGCGACCGGATGGCCGGCCACCGCGGCGAGCTGGCAGGCCACCTCGTCGTGGCTGAGCCCGATGAGGCGGACCCGGTGCACCGCATCCATAGGGGCGAGCGCGGCGAGCAACGAGGTCAGCTCGGGCCGGCCGCCGGTCTCGGTGTCGCGGTAGGTAATAAGGAGCAGCAGCCTGGAGTCGGTGATCCCGCTGGCCAGGTGGCGGATCAGCCGCAGCGAGGGCGCGTCCGCCCAGTGCACGTCGTCGAGGATCGCCACCAGGCCGCACTCGGCGGCCAGGCCGGCGAGGGACTCGCGGACGTGCTCGAACAGCGCGAAGCGCCGCTCCGCCTGACCGCCGGGGCCGGATACGGGGTCCTGTTCCGGCAGCCGCTGGCCGAGCAGCTGCCGGAACACCCAGTACGGCGGGCAGCCCTCATCCTGGGGGACCCGCGCCCGGGCGAGGCGCATCCCGGCCGTGGCGGCGCGCGCGGCGGCCTGCTCGGCCAGCCGGGACTTGCCGATGCCCGGCTCGCCGGAAATGAGCACCACCCCGCCGGCGCCGCGGCGGCGGGCCGCGCTGGCCCGCGCGGCGATCAGCTCAAGTTCCGGCGCCCGCCCGATGAACGCCGAGCCATAATCCACGGGTCAACGGTAGCCCGGGTGGCCCGGCCGACCTAGCGAGCGGGCCTGGGCACCGGGCTCGACGGCCCCGCGCCCGGCACGGGCACGCCCCTTGTGTACACGGCGCGGATCCGGTGCAGGGCAGCGAGGTCAGCCAGCGGGTCGCCGTCGACGGCGAGCAGGTCGGCGTCGAACCCCGGCGCGATCCGTCCCTTGCGATGTCCAAGGCCGCAGACCTGGGCCGCGACGGACGTGACCGCGCGCATCGCTTCTCTGGCGCCGATGCCGACCTGGCCCATCATTGCGGGCGCGTACCGGACCACGTCGGGTGGCTTGATCGGGGCGATGCCGGCGTCGGTCCCGGCGACGATCACCGCGCCGGCCTCGTGCAGCCGGCGGATGTTGGCGATCATCTTGGGCAGCCGGGCCAGCACCTCGGGTGGCGGTGCCATGCCCGGCCCGCCGGGCGCGCCCCGGAGCGGGGCCATGCCGATGGTGGCGCCGACGACGATCCCCTGGTCGGCGATCGCCTGGATCAGCTCCGGGGGCGCGTCCACCCCGTCGGCGGTCCAGAATGACACGTGCTCCATGCCGTCGACCCCGGCCGCCACCGCGTTGGCGATCGCGCTGACCGCGTGCGCGTGGGCGGTAACTGGCAAGCCGTGGCGATGGGCCTCGGCGACCGCCGCGGCCAGCACGTCCGGCGGGAACTGGGCGTTCTCCTGGCGGCTGCCGGGAGTCATGTTCCCGCCGCTGGCCATGACCTTGATGAGGTCCACGCCGCGCGAGGCATGCTCCCGGACGGCGGCCTGGACGCCGGCCACGGTTGGCTCGGCGGCACCGCCGAGGAAGTGACAGTGCCCGCCGGGGGTGGTGAGCGGCGGCCCGGCGCTGACAATCGTGGGCAGGCCGGCCCGGCCGCGCAGCCCGAGGGAGAGGTAATCCTGGTCGCCGAGGTCGCGGACCGTGGTGACCCCGCCGCGCAGCGCCGCCTGCGCGGCGGCGGTCATGGCCGCGACCACCGCCTCGTCGTCGCGGGCGGCCAGCGCGCCGACCGGGTCGGCGCTCGAGTCGAAGGCCAGGTGGACGTGGGTGTCGATCAGGCCGGGCAGCAGGGTCGCGCCCGGCAGGTCCACGACGTCGGCGCCCTCGGGGGGCAGCACCCCGGAGTCGACGGCCACGATGGTCGGCCCGTCCAGCAGAACGAGCGGGTCACGGACCAGCGCGGCACTGGTGCCGTCGAACAGCCAGGCGGCCCGCACCGCGGTGAGGTGCTGGCGGTGCGGGCCACCGATGCTGGCGGAAACTGGGCTTGGAGTGGTCATGCCGACCACGTTCGCCGGCCGGCGGGCCGACGGGATCAGTGGAAGTACTCAGGGCGAGTACTCATTCCTCAGCTTCCTCAGCTCCCGGCGACGATCCCCGGGGCCGAGCTCAAAGCGGCAATGATCGCTCCGCTACCTCGGTAAAACCGCAGGTCAGACTACCGTACGTCCAATCCGGTCACGGCCCGGCCGATAATCATCCGCTGGATTTCGCTCGTTCCCTCAAAGATCGTGAAGATCTTCGCGTCCCGGTGCCAGCGCTCGACCGGGTACTCGCGGGTGTAGCCGTTGCCGCCGAGGATCTGGATCGCCTGCTCCGTCACGCGGACCGCGGTCTCCCCCGCCACCAGCTTGCACATCGAGCCCTCGGCGTGCTGGAAGGCCTTGCCCTGCCGGGCCATCCAGGCCGCCCGCCAGGTGAGCAGCCGTGCCGCGTCGACCGCCGCCTGCATGTCGGCGAGCTGAAAGGCGACCCCCTGGTTCTGGCCAATGGGCCTGCCGAACTGGGTCCGCTCTCTGGAGTACTCCGCCGCGAACTCCACCGCCGCGCGGGCGACGCCGACGGCCATCGCCGCGACCGACGGCCGGGACGCCTCGAACGTCTTCATCGCGGCCTGCTCGCCGCCGCGCTGGCCCTCCCGGACGCGGGCCAGTCTT
>DASXLW010000074.1:0-28365 GCA_036496025.1 Streptosporangiaceae bacterium | reverse complement strand
GCCGTGCTTGGTCGGCCTCCGGCCCGGCGGCCACTCGCTGACCAGGGCGCCATGGGCCGCGATGGCATCGAACAGGTCCGTATGACCGGCGGGATAGGGCCGGTCGACACCGCAGGCGAGGACCGCGACGGTCAGGCCCTCGGCGGCCAGGGCGCCGCGGTGGGCGCTGCCGTCGATCCCGAACGCCCCGCCGGATACCACCGTCCAGCCCCGGACGCCGAGCCCGGCGGCCAGCTCGGTGGCCACGTGGGCGCCGTAGGCGGTCGCGGCCCGCGATCCCACCACCGATACCGAGCGCAGGCAGCCGAACCGCAGGTCGGCTGACCCGCGCAGCCACAGCGCGCACGGGGCAGCGTCGGCGAGCGCCTCCAGCTGGCTCGGCCACTCGGGCTCGCCGGGGCAGACCAGCCGGACGCCCCGCTTGTGCCACTCGGCGAGATCGGATTCGGCCGGCATGTCGGCGGCCCGGGCCGCCCACCGCCGCAGCGCCCGGGTCACCGCCCCGCGGGCGTGATCTCGGGGGGCTCCGGCAGGGCCGGCCGGAAGCCGCCCGGCGATGATGGCCGCGACAACGTCGGCGGGCTCGTGGTCGCGCAGCAACGCGCCCAGCAGGCGGTCGCCGGGCTCGACCAGGTATGTCAGCGCGGCGCGAGCGTGCCGCTGTCGCCGGGTATCGGTGGTCATAGCCCCACCCCAAGCCACAGCCCGAGCGCGTAGCAGGTGTCCTCGGCGCCGGGCCGTTGCCGGCCGGCCAGGTCGGCGAGAGTCCAGGAGACCCGCAGCACCCGGTCCACGCCCCGCGCGCTGATCTCGCCCAGCTCCATGGCGCGCTCGAGCGGCGCCAGCGCACCCGGCGCCGGGGTGAAACGGCGGCGCAGCGCGCTGCCCGGCACCTCGGCATTCAGCCGCCACGCGGTGCCGGACAGCCGGTGCGCCGTACGCTGGCGCGCGGCCGCCACCCGTTCGGCCACGACCGGACTCGGCTCCGCGGCCCCGCCGTCACCGAGCAACTCGGCCCGGCCAACCGGCAGGACCTCGACCTTCACGTCCACCCGGTCGAGCAGTGGGCCCGACAGCCGTCCCAGGTAGCGGCGCCTGGCGAGCGGTGTGCATGTACACGCACCCCGTTGGCTCCCGGCACGGGCGCACGGGCACGGGTTGGCCGCGAGCACCAGGGTGAACCTGGCCGGGAAACGGGCGGTGACCCCCGAGCGGGCCAGCACGACCTGGCCGGACTCCAGCGGCTGGCGCAACGCATCGAGCACGTCCCGGTCGAATTCCGGAGCCTCGTCGAGCAGCAGGATGCCCATGTGGGCCAGGGACGCGGCCCCGGGGCGGATCATGCCGGTGCCGCCGCCGACAATGGCTGCCTTTGTCGCCGTGTGGTGCGGGCCGCAGAACGGCGGCTCGGTGATCAGCGGACTGCCCGGGGGTAGCGTTCCCGCGATCGAATGGATGGACGTCACCTCCAGCGCCGCCGCCGCGGTCAGCGGCGGCAAGATGGTGGGAATGCGCTCGGCGAGCATGGTCTTGCCCGCCCCCGGCGGCCCCAGCAGCATGAGGTGGTGGCCGCCGGCCGCGCAGATCTCGACCGCGCGCCTGGCCAGCGGCTGGCCGAGCACGTCGGCCAGGTCCAGGGCTGGCCGCGGGGCGGCGGCCGCGGGCCGCCGGGCGGCGGTCGAGGGCCGCGGGGCGGCAACCCCGCGGTCGCCGCCCACGGAGGTCAGGCTGGCGCCCGCGGCGGCGCCGGCGCGTGCGGCGCCCACGGCGGCCGGGCCCGCGACGACCGGGCCGACTGCCGGGCCCGCGAGGATCGGGCGCGCGAGGACTGGATCCGCGAGGACTGGGCCCGGCGTGGTCGCGGTGCCGGGCTCGAAAACTCGCGCGGCGTCCGGGCCAGTGTCCGCTCCGTCGCCGCGGATCCACCCGAGCACGGCCGTCAGGCTCGGCGCGCTGATCACCCTCATGTCCGGCACGAGGACCGCCTCCGGAGCGTTGGACTGCGGCACCACCACCTCGTCGAACCCCGCGCCCGCCGCGGCGGCCACGGCGGGCAGGATGCCGCGGACCGGATGCAGCCGGCCGTCCAGGCCGAGCTCGCCGAGGAAGACGGCCCGGTCCAGGGCCGCCACGGGAGCCGCGCCGGCCGCGGCCACGATCGCCACGGCTATGCCCAGGTCGAAGCTGCTGCCGCGCTTCGGCAGGCTGGCCGGGGATAGCCCCACCGTGATCCTGCGCTGCGGCCAGTGCTCGCGGCTGTTGGTGATGGCGGCGCGGATCCGGTCCCTCGCCTCCCGCAGCGCCGTGTCCGGCAGGCCGACCAGCAGCAGCCCGACCAGGCCGTTCGCGATGTCCGCCTCGATCGCGACGGGATGGCCCTCCACCCCTACCAGGGCTACCGAGTGCGTGCGCGCCAGTGCCATCAGCCGATCCCGCGTACGTGCTCGATGCTGAAGCCGCCCGCCGGGTCGCGGGTGACGCCGACCGCGTCGACCCGCACCTCGTCAAACAGCACGCCGTTCGCGGCCAGCCAGCGGACGGCCAGGCGCCGGAGCCGGCGCAGCTTCGCCCGGCTGATCGACTCGAGCGGTGTGCCGTACCTGGTCCCGGATCGGGTCTTCACCTCGCACACGACCAGCACCCTGCGCTCGGCGGCCACGATGTCGATCTCGCCTTCCGAGCACCGCCAGTTGCGGGCCAGGATCCGCAGGCCGCTGCGTTCCAGGTACGCGGCCGCGGCCTGCTCCCCATCGCGGCCCAAAGCATCCTTGGGGCGCATCGCCATCACCTCCGCCTCCGACAGTGGCCGGACCGGCGGCGTCGCGGGAGACGGCGCGGCGGGCTGTGGACGGCGGGCGGGCCGGCGCCAGGGGCTGTGGAGATCCGGGCCGCGATGTCGTACGGCTGTGCTACGGCGCGGGCGAACGGGGGCGCCCGGGGGTTGCGCCACGGGCCGAGGATCAGGTGGCGAAGCCTGTTGGCTGCCGGTCAGGCTCAGAGCGCCCCCGGCCAGTGGGATCGGCTGAGGTGGTGGCGCGGGCACCGCCAGGGACTAGCCGAGAATTCCCCGCAGCGTGGCCTCCAGCAGCCGGGCGACGCGCGGTTCGACGTCGACGACCGCGTGGGCGAGCCGAGGGTCGCTCCGGTAAAGCGCGGCGACCTCAGGCCCGGGCGTCGCCATCTGCCAGAACGCGCCCGACAGCGCGGTCGCAGCCGCGATGAGGTCGACCCCGTCGCGCTCGGTCAGCCCGGGCAGCAGGCGCCTCAACACCGCCACGATCGCGTCGACCTCGGTCAGGGTGACGAGCTTGAAGGCGCGTACCGCGTCCAGCGAAACGTGGCGTTCCAGGTTGAGCGGCGCCTGCGCGAGCAGGTCGCAGAACAACCCGCGGGCCGCCAGCGTGCTCGCGAACACCCCGGCCACGGCCGCCGACGTCGGAGCCGCGAGCTCATCGAGCTCCGTTCGCAGCGCCCTTGACCACTCGCGCCACCCGTCCGCGGTCAGCCGCAGGAAAATCTCTTCCCGAGTCTCGAAGTAGCGCAGCATCGCCGATTTGTGCATGCCGACCGCCTCGGCGATCTCGGTCAGCGTGATCTGCCGGATGCCCCGCTCAGCCCCCAGCGCGCGCGCCGCCTCCAGGATCGCGGACTCGCGCAGCTGCTTGGCCGTGGCGCTGCGTGCCCGCTGGAAGTCCGGCGCCGCCATGAGCCTCAATCTAACACAACCGGGTTGCATTATTAACGAAACGGTGTTGTACTAACGAGCATGAAGCAAATCTGGTTCATCACCGGTTCCTCGCGCGGCTTCGGCCGCGCCCTCGTGCGCGCCGCGCTCGAGGCCGGCGACCTCGTCGCCGCGACCGCCCGCCACCCCGAGCAGCTCGCCGACCTCAGCGCCGAGTACGGCGACAGCATCCACCCCATCGCCCTCGACGTCACCGACCCGGCCGCCGCCGCCTCGGCCATCGCCGCGGCCCGCGGGCACTTCGGCTGCCTCGACGTGATCGTCAACAACGCCGGCTACGCGAACGTGTCGCCCATCGAGACCACCACCGATGCGGACTTCCGCGCCCAGTTCGAGACCAATTTCTGGGGCGTCTACAACGTCTCGAAGGCGGCCATTCCCCTGCTCCGCGAGCAGGGTGGCGGCCTGATCATGCAGTTCTCGTCCGTGGGCGGGCGCGTCGGCGGCTCGCCGGGCATCGCCTCCTACCAGGCGGCCAAGTTCGCCATCGACGGTTTCAGCCGCGTGCTGCAGGCCGAGACCGCGCCGTTCGGCGTCAAGGTGATCGTCGTCGAGCCGAGCGGCTTCAAGACCGACTGGGCAGGTTCATCGATGATCATCCGTGACATCCCCGAGACCTATGCCGAGACCGTCGGTACGGTCAACACGCAGCTGCGGCAGAACACCGACGGCCCCCCGGGTGACCCCGTACGCGCGGCCGAGATTCTCGTCCAGGTGGCCAAGCGCCGCGATATCCCCTACCACCTGCCGCTCGGTGTGACCGCGGCCGAGTGGTCGATCCGGCTCGACGAGCAGCTCCTGGCCGAGGACCGCAAATGGCGCGCCGTCAGCCGCTCCGCCGACTTCGCCGAGCCCTACCCAGCCGAGTTCCCGCCCGACACGGCCGACTGACCAGTGACGCGGCACCGCGGCGGCTGAACCCTGACCGCGACATCGGCTCGCGGAAGGCTGAAACATAGCCCAAAGCAGGCCGGAGGGAGGAGCAGGAGGTGCGCAGAAAGGTACGCGCCGGCCCCGGGTTCAGGTGGTGAAGCCCTGCTTGCTGTCGGTCATGTCCAAGTCGCTCTTGGCCAGTTCCTCGATGTTGACGTCCTTGAACGTGACCACCCGGACGTTCTTCACGAAGCGGGCCGGGCGGTACATGTCCCAGACCCAGGCGTCCTGCATGGTCACCTCGAAGAACACCTCGCCGTTCTCGGCGGTCCGCACGTTCAACTCGACCTGGTTGGTGAGGTAGAAGCGGCGCTCGGTCTCGACCACATGGCTGAACAGCCCCACGACATCCCGGTATTCGCGGTACAGCTGCAGTTCCATCTCGGTCTCGTACTTCTCGAGATCTTCTGCGCTCATCGCAGTCACGGCGGGCAGACCCCGGCCGTCAGGCCGGGGAGGGAACGCCGCTTCACCTCCCCTGGGGTGTCGTTGCCGCTCGCTACGCCGTTTACGCGTGCTGCCAGCTCAGCCTCAGTATCGCCTGTCACGTCCGGGACCGGGACCGGCCCCTGGCCGGCGCGGGCGCGGACCGCGTCGATCACGTTCACGTACGAGTACCGGTGAGACGGGCAGGGCCCGTGCTCCATCAGGGTCTTGCCGTGTTCCGGCGTGCAGTAACCCTTGTGCTGGGCGAACCCGTACTGCGGATGGCGTTCGTCCAGGTCGGTCATGATCCGGTCCCTGGTCACCTTGGCCAGGATCGACGCCGCGGCCACACACGCCGCCACCTGATCCCCCTTCCACATGGCCAGCGACGGGACGCCGAGGCCGCGCACCGGGAACCCGTCGGTGAGCACGAAACCCGGCTTGCAGCGCAGGCCGGCCAGGGCCCGGCGCATCCCGGTGACGTTGCACACATGCAGGCCGATCCGGTCGATGTCGCCGGGCGGGATGACCACGACGTGCCAGGCGAACGCGGTGGCGACCAGGTGCCGGTAGACCTCTTCGCGGGCCGGCGGCTGGAGCTCTTTTGAATCGGCCAGGCCGGGTACCGAGGTCCGGCCGCCCGGGCCGAGCACCACCGCCGCGACCACCAGCGGGCCCGCGCAGGCGCCGCGGCCCGCCTCGTCGATGCCGGCCACCGGGGACAGGCCGGCCCGGTTGAGAACCCGTTCGTACGCGTCGAGGCCGGCGGAAACGCGCGGCGTATACCCGGGAAGCCTTCCCCGGGGCGGCCCGGACCGGGCGCTGAAACCGGGCAGGGGTTCGCGGAGGACCTTGGTCATGACATCGAAAAGGGTAGGCGAGTTCGGCCCCTCCCAGCCAGGCTAGGCGCCCCGCTCACCGGCGCCCGGAAAGGGGGAGCCTGCGCCGGGAGAGCCGCCGTCGGGCTAGCCGTCGCTGAACGCCTCCGCGCAGCTTCCGCTGGCCCCAGGTCAGCGGAACGGCCCCGGCGAGGCCAGCCGCGAGCGGGAAGAGCGGCGCGGCCGGGACGGCCGGCACCGTCATCGTGTCCGGGTCCGGCGCGCTCGCGTGCGCCGCGGAGGACTGGCTCGAGTTCGAGTTCAGGGCCGACTGCTGGAAAGTGGCCGGGATCGACAGCACCCGCCACCTGCTGGGCGGCCAGACGATCCAGAACGCACGGCCCACCACTTCGTTCTCCGGGATGGTCCCGCCGCCGGGGAACCCCTCGTGATCCCGCGAATCGTCCGACACCGCGCGGTGGTCTCCCATGACCCACAGCCGGCCGGGCGGCACCGTGATGCTGAAGTGCATGGCCGACGGTGCGTTCCCCGGGTAGAGGTAGGACTTTTCGTTGAGCGGCACGCCGTTGACCGTGACCCGGCCCCGGGCGTCGCAGCAGGCCACATGATCGCCCGGAGTACCGATGACGCGCTTGATGTAGTCCGTCTGGCCCGGCGCGGCGCCGAATAGCCCGATGACCGCGTGGTAGAGCCGGTCGAACGGGTTGGGGGTGGAAGGCGGCGGACCCGGGTTCCACGATCCCTGGCCGTTGAACACCACGACATCACCGCGGTGGATGGACCGCAGATGATAGACGATCTTGTTGACCAGGACCTTGTCGCCGATCGCCAGGGTGTTCTGCATGGATCCGGACGGAATGAAGTACGCCTGGAACGCGTAGGTCTTGATGATCAGCGCGAGGGCGAGTGCGATCACGACCAGGATCGGCAGCTCACGCAGGAACGAGCCGCGGTGTTTGCGCTTGGCTTTAGCCTTGGCCTTGGCCTGGTCGGATTTGTCCTCGTCCGGGGCGTCTTTTCCTTGCTCACCTTGGCCGGGGGGCCCGGCGTCCGGTGGCTTTTCCCCGTTTCCCGCGTGCTGCGGTCCCGCGGCCGGTCCGCCCTGAGAACCTCCTGCGCCGTCTGGCGGGACCCGTCCGTCGCCCGGCGTGGCGTGGCGGCCGGGGGACGCGATCCGGCCGTCGGCCGACGGGACGCTGTCGTCAGCGGGCGTCTGCGGCTTGTCCCCGCCGGCTTCGGGGGGCGCCTGCTCTACCGCCCTCTGTTCGTCGTCCCTCATCGATGTGAGCCTAGCGCCCCTCGCCGGCCGGATCGCCGCATGTCCCCGCTACCCGGCGCTACCGGCTGCCGACGCGACGTTCCCTGATCCGGGCCGCCTTGCCGCGCAGACCGCGCAGATAGTAGAGCTTGGCCCGGCGGACCCGGCCGTGGGTGACCACCTCGATCTTGTCGATCGACGGGCTGTGCACCGGGAAGGTGCGCTCCACGCCTACGCCATAGCTGATCTTGCGTACGGTGAATGTCTCCCGCACGCTGCCGCCCTGGCGGCGGATGACCACGCCCTGGAAGACCTGGATCCGCGAGCGGTTGCCCTCCTTCACCCGGACGTGCACCTTCAGCGTGTCACCGGGACGAAAGTCCGGGATGTCCTGGCGGACCTGAGTTTGCTCAAGGTCGGCAATCGCGGTGTCCATGACGTGGTTCCTCGTTGATCGGTAAGCGTGCGCGGGCGTACCGCGTCCTGTGACGGTCTTCTCAGGGTCGGGACTTTGTTGCCCCAGCGTGCGCCCCGAGCATGACTGGTAAGGCTCAGGGGCCGTCTTTCAGTGTGCCATACCTTCGCCGTTAACCGGAAAGCCAGCCTCCGACAGCACCTGCCTGTCCCGCCCGTCGAGCCGCTCCAGCCTGGCCGCCAGGTCCGGGCGGATTTCCGCCGTCCGGCGCAACGCGGCGTCACGACGCCACCGCGCGATGGCCGCGTGGTCTCCCGACAGCAGCACCGGCGGGACCTCACGATCGCGCCAGACGCGTGGCCGGGTGTAGACCGGGCCCTCGAGCAGCCCGGCCATGTCGCTGCCAGGGCCGCCGCCGAAGGAATCGTCGGCAGCGGACTGCTCGTTGCCGAGGACGCCGGGCAGCAGCCGGCAGATCGACTCGATCATGACCAGGGCCGCCGACTCGCCGCCGGCCAGCACGTAGTCGCCGATGCTCACCTCGTCGACAGCGACCCGCTCACAGGCCTCGTCTATCACCCGGGCGTCGATTCCCTCGTATCGCCCGCAGGCGAAGACGAGATGCTCCATCCGGGCGTAGCCGACCGCCAGTTCCTGGGTGAACGGGCTGCCGCTCGGTGTGGGCACCACCAGGCGGACCGGCTGCTGGCCGGACGGGTCCGGCGGCCCGGCCCCCGGCGGCAGCACGGCGTCCAGTGCCTCGCCCCACGGCTCGGGGGTCATCACCATCCCCGGGCCGCCGCCGTAAGGGGTGTCATCGACGGTGTGGTGAATATCACGTGCCCAGGTCCGCAGGTCGTGCAAGCCGAACTCGATGTCGCCGCGGTCGACCGCCTTGCCGATGAGCGACATGCCGAGCGGCCCGAAGTACCCGGGGAAGATCGTGATGATGTCGATGCGCACGTCAGGGCTCGATCAGTCCCGGCGGCGGATCGATGACCAGGCGGCCCGCCGCCACGTCCACTTCGGGCACGATGGGGGCCACGAACGGCACGAGCAGCTCGCCGCGGCCCGGCCCGGGCGGCTGGATCACGAGCAGATCCTGGCCGTGGTGAAACACGTGCGTCACCTCGCCCACCGGCTCGCCGTCGGTGGTCACGGCGGCGAGTCCGATGAGTTCGTGATCGTGGAACTCGTCCGGGTGATCGGTCGGGCCGACCTCACCGGAATCCACGACCAGCCAGGTACCGCGCAGATCCTCGGCCGCGTTCCGGTCGCCGATCTCCGCGAAGGCGAGGATGAGATTGCCCGCGTGCCAGCGTTTGGCGTTGAGGGTCAGCGGGCCACGGTCGGCCGGATCGGTGTGCAGCGCGCTGCCCACCACGAATCGGCCGCCCGGGTCATCCGTGCGCACTTCCACGGACACATCGCCGCGGATCCCGTGCGGCCGCCTGATCCGGCCGACGACTAGCTGCATGACGAGGTGTCTGCCTAGCGGACCTCGGTGGCGTCCACCAGATCCACCCGCACGTACTGACGGCCCGCCAGCGAGCCGATGACCGTCCGTAGCGCCCGGGCGGTCCGGCCGCCGCGCCCGATGACCTTGCCCAGGTCGTCCGGATGCACCCGGACCTCGAGCACGTTCCCGCGGCGTAGCCCGCGGGTCGCGACGTTGACGTCGTCGGGGTGCTCGACGATCCCCTTGACCAGGTGCTCGAGGGCTTCCTCGAGCACCTCAGTCTCCGCTCCCTGAGCTGGCCGCCTCGGCCTGCGGCGCTTCCTCGGCCGCCTCGGCCTGCGGGGTCTCCTCAGCCGGGGAGGCCTCCGCCGCCTCGGCCGCGGCCGGCTTCTCCGCCTTGTCGGCCTTGTCCGCCTTGTCCCGCTTCTCAGGCTTGTCCGCCTTGCCAGCGGCCTTGTCAGTCGCCTTGCCAGCGGCCGCCTTGCCAGCGGTCTTGTCGGTCGCCTGGCCAGCGGTCTCGTCCGTAGCCTTGTCCGCCTTGGCCGCCCTGGGCTTGCGCTTGGCGGTCCCGTCGGCCTTCTCCGTCTTGCCGTCCGGCTTGCCCTCGGTGTCGGCCTTCTTGGTCCGGCCCTTCGGCGTGGTCTCGGTGTCGGCCTTGGTCTGGCCGACCGCCTCGGCGAAGCGCTCGCTCCGGGCCTTCTTGGGGGCGGCCATGCGGAGCGTTCCCTCCGCGCCGGGCTCGCCGCGGAACTTCTGCCAGTCGCCGGTGATCTCGAGGAGACGGCGTACCGGGTCGGTCGGCTGGGCGCCGACCGACAGCCAGTACTGAGCCCGTTCGGAGGAGACTTCTATCAGCGACGGCTCGGACTTGGGGTGGTACTTACCGATCTCCTCGATCGCACGCCCGTCCCTCTTGGTGCGGGCGTCGGCGACGACGATGCGGTAATAAGGCGCATGGATCTTGCCCATGCGCTTGAGCTTGATCTTGACGGCCACGGGTGCGGTCTTCTCCCAGATAAAGTCGGTACGGGCGGCGGCCCGGGAGCCGGGTGGGGTCCGGCCTGGCCGCTCGCTGGGCGGGCCTGGCGAGGGAGAGAGGGCCTCGCGAAGCCGTGCAGTCGCGATCACATTGTGCCAGACGCCGGGGACTAGGTCGTAATCACACCTGGCGGCCGTCAACGCGAAGCGTTAGTAGCGCCAGAGCAGCATTAATGCTCCGCGCTAACCTGCGGAGCCCGGCAGGCGCCGACGGCAGCCCCGCGCAGGGTGAGGGGGAGCCGGGCGGCGGCCCGCGTCAGCGCTTGTTGCCGCGCTTGGACTTGGACTGGCCGCGGCGCTTGAAGCCCGCAGGCACGTTTCCCGGCTGGGAGGGGCCCCCGCCAGGGCCGGGGGGCAGCTTCAGCCCGCGCAGCAGATCCGAGGACGAGATGTTGGCCGGGAGCCCCGGCACGGCACCGGGCCCGGCGCCGGGAGAGCCACCGCCCAGCCCGGCCAGGTCGGGCGGCAGGCCCGCAGGCCCGCCCGCCCCGCGACCGTCGGTACCGCGGCCGTCGGCCGCGCGGCCGTCCTGACCAGGCCCGCTGCCCGCGGGGCGATCCGAGGTGCCGCCGGAGCGGCCCGGGCTGCCACCCGGCCGGCCGCCCTTGGGCTTCTTCTTCCCCTTCTTGCCCTTGGCGGCCTTGGTCGCGGCGCGGCGCATGCCCGGGATCGGCGGCATACCAGGAATCCCGCCGCCGCCGAGCACCTGGCGCATCATCTTCTGGCCCTCGAAGAACTTCGTGACCAGCGAGTTGACCTCGCTCACGGTGACGCCCGAGCCGGATGCGATGCGCGCCCGCCGGGAGCCGTTGATGATCTTCGGGTTGCGCCGCTCCGTCGGGGTCATCGAGTTCACGATGGCCTCGGCCCGGTCCAGGTCCTTGTCCGAGACCTGGCTGAGCGCCTCGCGGTTCTGGGCAGCGCCGGGCAGCATGCCGAGCAGGTTGCCGATCGGGCCGAGCTTGCGGACCATCTGGAGCTGCTCGACGAAGTCCTCGAGGGTGAACCCGTCCCCGGACACCAGCTTGCCGGCCATGTCCTCGGCCTGCTGCTGGTCGAACGTGCGCTCGGCCTGCTCGATCAGGGTGAGCATGTCGCCCATGTCCAGGATCCGGGACGCCATCCGGTCCGGGTGGAATACGTCGAAGTCCTCGAGCTTCTCCCCGGCCGAGGCGAACATCACCGGCCGCCCGGTCAGCTGGGCGATGGACAGTGCCGCGCCGCCGCGCGCGTCGCCGTCGAGCTTGGTCAGCACCACGCCGTCGTAGCCGACGCCGTCCAGGAAGGCCTGCGCCGTGGTCACCGCGTCCTGGCCGATCATCGCGTCCACCACGAACAGGATCTCGTCCGGGTCGGTGGCGTCCCTGATCGCTACGGCCTGCTGCATCATCTCCTCGTCCACGCCGAGGCGGCCGGCCGTGTCGACGACGACCACGTTCTGCTGGCGGCGCCGCGCCTCCTCGATCGAGTCCCGCGCCACCGCGACCGGGTCGCCGACGCCGTTGCCCGGCTCGGGCGCGTACACCGGCACCCCGGCCCGCTCACCGAGCACCTGGAGTTGCTGGACCGCGTTGGGCCGCTGCAGGTCGGCGGCCACGAGCATCGGCGTGTTGCCCTGATCGCGCAGCCACAGCGCCAGCTTGGCGGCCAGTGTCGTCTTACCCGAACCCTGCAGGCCGGCCAGCATGATCACGGTGGGCGGCGTCTTGGCGAACCGGAGCCTGCGCTCTTCCCCGCCCAGGATGGTGATCAGCTCGTCGTGCACGATCTTGATCACCTGCTGCGCCGGGTTCAGCGCCGCCGACACCTCCTCGCCCCGCGCACGCTCACGCACCCGGGCGATGAACTCCCTGACCACAGGCAGGGCCACATCCGCCTCGAGCAGGGCGATGCGGATCTCGCGTGCGGTTGCGTCGATGTCGGCATCGGACAGGCGTCCCCGGCTGCGCAGCGTGGAGAAGACCTGGGTCAGCCGGTCGGAAAGGGTCTCGAACACGTCATCCAGGCTATCCGGTCAACGCCTCTAGCACGCGCCCGGCGATCAGGCCCCGCAGACGTAGGTCCCTGACCGGCCGACCCGACCCGTCTACCACGTAGAACACGTCGACGACCTCGGCGCCGAGCGTCTCCACCCGGGCCGCGCGCACGTCCAGTCCGCATTCGCCAAGCGCGCAGCCGACGCGCCAGAGCAGCCCGGGCTCGTCGTGGGCCCGGATCTCGATCACCGTGGCCGAGCGGGACGCGTCGTCTACCAGCGTGACCTTGGGCGGCGGCAGGCCGGGAACGCTCCGCGGCCGCGCGCGTGACCGGCCCCGGAGCCGTTCGGCAATATCAAGCCTGCCATTCAGCATCCGGCGCAGGTCGCCCGCCACGATCGCGGCATCCGGCGGGTCGCCGAACTCGGGGGTGACCTTCAGCACGGTCAGCGCGGTGCCGCCGGACACGGACACGTTCGCCGACCGGACCACGAGCCGGTGCGAGGCCAGTACCCCGGCCGCCTGCCAGAGCAGCCCCGGCCGGTCGGCTCCCACCACGGTGACCTCCTCCCCCTGCACGAGCGCAGCCGGCTCGCGGCGGGCCGCGAGCGCGAGCTGGTCCGGCCGCGGCGGGCGCGGGCGCGGCGGCGGCTCGCCGGCCAGCTCGGCCGACACTCGCCGCACCAGCTCGGCGACCAGGCCCGCCTTCCAGTCGCTCCATGCCGCCGGGCCGGTCGCCTGCCCGTCCGCGATGGCCAGCGCGTGCAGCAACTCGAGCAGGCCCCGGCCGCCCACCGCCGCGGTGACCTGCGCCACGGTGACCGGATCGTCCAGGTCCCGACGCGTCGCGGTCCGCGGCAGAAGCAGATGAAGCCGAACGGCTGCCGCCGCGAGTGCCGCGTCCGCCGGGCCGAACCCCATGCGTGCGGCCAGATCGCGGGCCACCGCCTCGCCGGCGGCACTGTGGTCACCCGGCCAGCCCTTGCCCACGTCGTGCAGGAACGCGCTGAGCAGCAGCAGGTCGGGCCGGGCCACCTCGCGGGCGAGCGCCGCGGCCCGGGCCGCGGTCTCCACCAGGTGCCGGTCCACGGTGTGCCGGTGCAGCGGGTTGCGCTGGGGCCGGTTCCGCACCCGCTCCCAGTCCGGCAGCAGCGTGGTGACCAGGTCCTCTTGGTCCAGCGCCTCCCACACGCCGACCGCGGCCTGCCCGGCGCCGAGCAGCGCGATGAACGCGTCGCGCGCCTCGGCCGGCCACGGCACCGGCAGCGGGGGGCAGCAGGCCAGCCGGTCCAGCGTGCGCGGCGCGAGCGGCAGCCCGGCCTGGGCGGCGGCGGCCGCCGCCCGCAGCACGAGTACCGGGTCGGCCTCCGGGTCGGCCGACCTGGCCAGCACGACCTCGCCGTCCTGCTCCACCACACCGTCGGCGAGCGGTCGGCGCTCGGCACGGGCGCGGCCCCGGGATGGGCCGTGTCCCAGACTGCGGGCCGCCTGGCGGAACGCGTGGTCGGCGGCATAGGTCACCGTCCTGGCCGCGTCGGCCAGCACCCGCAGCAGCGCGTCGCCATCGCGCAGGCCGGCCACCTTGGCCACCTCATCCTGTTCCTGGAACACCAGCCGGTCGGCGCCCCGGCCGGTGACTTCGTGCAGCGCGTGCCTCACGTCGAGGATGGTTTCGTAGGCGCCCCGGACCCGCGGCCCCGGCCCGGGAGCCACCCAGGCGGCGGCCACGGCCTGGATGGCGTGCACGTCGCGCAGGCCGCCCCTGGCCTCCTTCAGGTCGGGCTCGAGCAGGAAGGCGAGCTCGCCGAAGCGCTGCTCGCGCTCGGCCACCAGGGCGTGCAGCTCCGCCAGCCTGGCGCCGGCCCCCGCCCGCCAGTCCTCGAGCACCCGCTCGCGGAGCCGGGCGCACAGCCCGGCATCGCCGGCGACGGGCCGCGCGTAGAGCAGCCCGAGGGCCACCTTGAGGTCGGCCGCCGCGGCCTGTCTGGCCTCGGCCGGGGTGCGCACCGAGTGGTCAAGTCGGACGCCGGAGTCCCAGACCGGATACCAGATCCGGTCTGCGATGCCGCAGATGCCGGGCACGCCCTCGTGCAGCAGTAGCAGGTCAAGATCGCTGCCCGGCAGCAGCTCGCGGCGCCCGAACCCGCCCACCGCGAGCAGCGCGACCCCGGGCTCGGCGGGCTGCAGGCCGGACAGCCAGCGGTCGGCGTCCGCCGACCGGCGTGCCCGGTCGGCGGCGAAGGAGGTCACCACGCCCAAGGCTCGTCCTCCAGGCGCCGGCTCAGAGCGCGTCCGGGCCGCGCTCTCCGGTGCGGACCCGCACGACCGTCTCGACCGGGACGCACCAGACCTTCCCGTCCCCGATCCGGCCGCTCTGGGCCGCCTTGACCACCACCCCGATGAGGTCCTCGACGTCCTCGTCGTCGCAGAGCACCTCGACCCGGACCTTGGGCACCAGGTCGATCCGGTACTCCGCGCCGCGGTAGACCTCGGTGTGGCCGCGCTGCCTGCCGTATCCGGTCGATTCGGTCACGGTTATGCCGTGCACCCCGAACGCCTGCAGCGCGGCCTTCACGTCATCGAGCTTGAACGGCTTGATGACGGCCGTGATCAGCTTCACGGGACCACCCTCTTTCACGGTGCAAGGACACGGCGCTGTGAACCAGCCTGTTCCCGTGCGGTTTCGGCCGGCCCGCCCGGGTGTTTCCGCGCTGTGAATCGCCGCGGGCCGGTGTTACGGCGATGTTTCGGCGGCTAACGTGGCCGGGTGCCGATCCAGGTGATTGTCCTCAACGGAGGCTCCAGCTCGGGCAAGTCGACGATCGCCCGCCGCCTCCAGTCGGTCCGGCCGGAGCCGTGGCTGACGTTCGGGACCGACTCGCTGATCGAGGCGATGCCGCCGTCGCTGGAGGGTGCGGGCGGCGTCGAGCTCAGGCCGGACGGGCAGGTCGTGGTCGGCGCCGAGTTCCGCGCGCTGGAAGCGGCGTGGATCGCCGGTATCGCCGCCATGGCCCGGGCGGGCGCTCGGATCATCATCGACGAGGTGTTCCTGGGCGGGGCCAGCTCGCAGCGCCGGTGGCGCGAGGTCCTCGACGGGCTCGGCGTGCTGTGGGTGGGGGTCCGCTGCGACGCCGAGGCCGCCGCGCGCCGCGAGCTCGAGCGCGGCGACCGCATCGCCGGCATGGCTGCCTCCCAGGCGGCCGTGGTGCACCGCGGGGTCAGCTACGACATGGAGGTTGACACCACCCGGGCCGGGGCGCAGGAGTGTGCCCTGGCTATCGCCGCACGCGTCGGCTGATCCGCGGGGGCGACCGCGGAGACGCCCCGCCCCGCCTCGCCCCGCTCTGGCCAGCCGGGCCCCCGGCTCGATGGCGCCTGGGCTGGCGTGCCCGGAGCTGGCCTGTCCGGAGCTGGCGCGCGTGCCTGGGGCTGGCGTGCCTAGGGCTGGCCGCCGATGATCGCGTCCACGAAGGTCACCGGCTCGAACGGGGCCAGGTCATCGGGACCCTCACCCAGTCCGACCAGCTTGACCGGAACGCCGAGCTCGCGCTGCACGGCGATCACGATTCCGCCCTTGGCGGTGCCGTCCAGCTTGGTCAGCACGATGCCGGTGATGTCCACCACCTCGGCGAAGACACGCGCCTGGCGCAGGCCGTTCTGCCCGGTGGTCGCGTCCAGTACAAGCAGTACCTCGTCCACCGTCGTGCTCTTCTCGATGACCCGCTTGACCTTGCCCAGCTCATCCATCAGCCCGGTCTTGGTGTGCAGCCGGCCGGCCGTATCGACGATGACGGTGTCCACGTGCTCGTCGATGCCGACCCGGACGGCCTCGAACGCGACACTGGCCGGGTCGGCGCCCTCCCGCTCAGACCGGATCACCCGGGCGCCCACCCGGTCGCCCCAGGTCTGCAGCTGGTCCGCGGCCGCCGCCCGGAACGTGTCCGCCGCGGCCAGCAGCACGGTGCGGCCGTCACCGACCAGCGCACGGGCGAGCTTGCCGCAGGCGGTGGTCTTGCCGGTCCCGTTGACCCCCACCACGAGCAGGACGGCCGGGTGGCCAGCGTGCGGCGCGGTGTGCAGGGACCGATCGAGGTCCGGGTCGACCTGGGCGAGGAGCTCGGTGCGCAGCAGCGTCCTGACCTCCTCCGGACTGCGGCTGCCGAGCACCTTCACCTGGGTTCGCAGCTCGTCGGTGATCTGCCGGGCCGGAGTGACACCCACGTCCGCGGTGATCAGGGCGTCCTCGATCTCTTCCCAGGTCTGGTCGTCCAGGCTGGAGCGCGACAGCAGGCCGAGCAGGACCGAGCCCAGCCCCGACTGCGACCGGGCGAGCCGACCGCGCAAGGCGGCCAGCCGGCCGGCCGACGGCGGCGGGCGCTCGACCTCCACTGCGGGCGCGGGCGGGGCGAGGTCCGCCGGGGGCGCCTCGGGGGCCTCGGCCCGGTCCGCGACCGCGGTGCCGGTTGAGGCTGTCCCGGTGAGCGGCTCGTCGGCGCGAGGCGGTGGCGCGGGTGGGGTGGGGCGGCGTCCGCCGAGGCGCGGCCGGAGCAGCAGCAGCCAGCCCGCGGCGACCAGCGCGAGAACCGCGATGACGATGATGAGTATTACGTATGCCATGGCGTCCCCAGTCTCGCAGACCGACGGCACCGCGCAGACCCACGGACCCCCGGCGACCCAGCGCCCCGTGCCACCCCGCACCCGCGCGCCGCTCACCCGCCCCCGACCGGTGATCGTTTTCACTTTGCACACGCAGCGACCAAATTATGTCCGCTTTGCCCGGTTCTCATGGTCGGAACGTGTGCAAAGACGCGTCCGGTCTCACCATGCGGGACGGCAATCCTGTGCGGGTCTAGACGCGCTCGCGTTCGCGGAGGCGCTGGCTGACCACGGAGGAGACACCGTCGCCCTGCATGCTGATGCCGTACAGCGAGTCGGCGACTTCCATCGTTCGCTTCTGGTGCGTGACGATGATCAGCTGGGAGGTCTCTCTGAGCTCGTCGAACACACCCAGCAGCCGCTGCAGGTTCGTATCGTCGAGCGCAGCCTCGACCTCGTCGAGCACGTAGAACGGCGACGGGCGGGCCTTGAAGATCGCTAGCAGATAAGCGATAGCGGTCAGCGAGCGCTCGCCGCCAGACAGCAGCGACAGCCGTTTGACCTTCTTGCCCGGGGGCCTGGCCTCGACCTCGATCCCGGTGCTGAGCATGTCGTCGGGCTCGGTCAGCACCAGCCTGCCCTGGCCGCCGGGAAACAGCCGGGCGAAGATACCCTCGAACTCCCGCGCGGTGTCCTGGTACGCGGCCTCGAAGACCTGCTGAACCCGCTCGTCCACCTCCTTGACCACGGTGAGCAGGTCGCGCCGGGTCTTCTTGAGGTCCTCGAGCTGGGCGCCGAGGAACGCGTGCCGCTCCTGCAGGGCCTCGAACTCTTCCAGGGCCAGCGGGTTCACTTTGCCGAGCTGGGCCAGCTGGCGTTCGGCCACCCGGGCCCGGCGTTCGGTCTCGGCCCGGTTGAACACGGGCAGGGCGCCTTGCCCGTCGGCCCCGTTGACCCCCCCGGAGCCGTTGATCCCGGCTGGCCCGCCGGCCCGGCCCGGGTCGTTGGATCCGGGAACCCCGTCGGGCCCGCGCGCCTCGTCCTCTGCGCGGGCCCCGTTGACCCCGCGCGCCTCGATGGCTCCGCCCGCCTGGTCGTGCCCGCGCACTCCATTGGCCTCGCGTGACTCGTCGGGCTGGCCGAGCCGGTCCGCCCGGCCCTCTGCCTCGGCGGCGACGGCCCATTCCCCCGGGCCGGCCGGGGCGGGACCGGCATCGGGTCCGTACTCGGCGAGCAGCGCGTGGGTGTCGAGCCCGTACTCCTCCGCGACCCGGCTGGCGATCTGCTGCAGGCGCACCCGGTGCTCGGCGGCCACCAGCTCCACGCTGTGCGCGCGGTCGGTCAGCGTGTCGAGCTCGGCCCCGATCGCGGTGATCCTGGCGCGCAGCCGGGCCAGCTCCTCCGCCTGTCCCGCGGTGGCCTCCTCGGCCGCCTGCCGCTCGGCCCGGGCCAGCTCGACGGACGTCTCGATCCGCGCGATGGCCCGCCCGGCTCCCTCGGCCACGGCGCGGGCGATGGCCGCGTCGCGGGTACGCCGGGCCAGCCGGGCGGCCGCCTGCTCGCGGGCCTGGCGCTCGGCGGCAGCGGCGCTCGCCAGCGCGTCCCCGCGGCCGGCGATGGCCCGCACCCGCTCCTCGAGCGTGCGCACCTCGAGCCGGGCCTCCATCTCCGCGGCGCGCGCAACGCTGCACCGCGGGCCGAGCCGGCTGACGTCCGCTTCCGCGGCGCCGGGGCCGCCGCCGGTGACACCAGCCCGCTCGTCCTCCTCGGCCTCCGCCTTGGTCAGCCGCCGCTCCAGATCCTCGAAGCGGGCCAGAGCGGTCTCCCGGGCCCGCTGCGCCGACGCGACTGCGGTGCCGATCCGCCCGGCCTCTTCCCTGGCGGCCCGGGCCGCGCCGGCCAGCAGGCCGACCCGCCCGGAACTCTCGGCCGCGGCACTGTCGGCCCCCTGCAACCCGGCCTGAGCCCGGGCCAGGACCTGGCGGGCCCGTTCCTCGTCCGCCAGCGCGCCGGCCAGCTCGCTCTCGGCGTGCTCGCAGCGCTGCTCCGCGGCGGCCAGCCCGGCTGCTGCGGCATCGGCCGCGGCCCGAGTCTCCAGCAAGCTCGGCGCCTTCGCCGATCCGCCCTGGGCCCAGTGCGTCCCGAGCAGGTCTCCCTCCCTGGTAACCACCCGTAGCCCGGGGTTGGCTCGCACCAGGTCCCTGGCCTGGCTGAGGTCCGCCGCCACCACGACGTCGCCGAGGAGGCCGGCCGCGGCCCGGGCCGCGGCCGCGGGGGCGCGCACCAGGTCGAGCGCGGCCCGCGCCCCATCGGGCAGCACGACGCCTGCGTCGAGATCGATGCCGGCGGCGGTCGCGCCCCGGTCGCCCCCGGGATCGCCCTCCTGCCGCGGGTCACCGGAGCCCGCGATCACGAGCCCGGCGCCGCCGGCGTCCTCGCCGCGCAGCGCGCCGAGAATCGTCACGGCCTCGTCCAGGCCGGCCACGGCGACGGCGTCCGCCGCGGCCCCGAGTGCGCTCGCGATCGCCAGCTGGGCGCCGTCTTCGACGGTGAGCATCGCCGCGAAAGAGCCCAGCACGCCGCCGAACCGGCCCGGCTCGCCGAGCAGGATCTTCGAGGCGTCGCCGCCTGTGGTCAGCGCCTCCTCGAGGGCCTCCTTGCGCGCCCGCAGGGCCGCGCGGTCCCCGCTGGCCTGGTGCTCAGCCGCGCGGAGCGCGGTCACCCGCTCGCTCGCGCGGCTGACCGCGGCCGCGGCCTGGTCGCACGCGGCGGCGAGGCCGGCGCGGCCGTCCTCTCGTCCGGCCGTCGCGTCCTCGGCCCGAGCATGCTCCTGCTCGGCGCGGGTGACACGCTGGGCGGCCTGCGCCTGCGCGGCCTCCAGCCGGCTGATCTCCTCCTGCGCCGCCAGCCCGCGGCTGCGCGCCGCTTCGACCTGGCCACGGAGCTTGGCCAGGCGCTCGGCGCGGGCCGCCGCGTCGCGCGCCTGGCTAGCCAGGCGGCGTTCCGCATCGGCCAGCGCGGACTCGGCGGCCGTACGAGACTGCACTGCCGTGTCCAGGCGGTCCCGGCAGACGTCGAGCTGCCGGCTGAGGGCGGCTTCTTCCTCGCGCAGGGCGGCTGCCTCCGCGTCAAGCGCGTCGGGGTCGCGACCGGAGCCGACCGGACCGGGGTTCGCGGACAGGTGACGGTGTCGCTCGGCGGCTAGGCCCGCCACTCCCCGGAACCGCTCGGCCAGGGCGGACAGGGCGAACCATGTCTCCTGCGCGCGGGCGAGCCTGGGCGCGTGCTCCCGGGCCGCGTCCTCGAGCTCGGCCTCCCGGTCCCGCGCGCGGGACAGCTCGGTGTCCAGCCCGGCGCGCCGGGCCGTGACCAGCGCCTCACCCGCAGTTTCCCGCTCGAGCTCGGCGGCCAGCGTGACGTAGTCATCGGCCAGCAGCCGCAGCCTGGCGTCGCGCAGATCCGCTTGGATGGCCGCGGCCTTCCTGGCTATCTCCGCCTGGCGGCCAAGCGGCTTGAGCCTGCGCCCCAGCTCGGTGGTCAGATCCACGAGCCGGGTCAGGTTGGCCTGCATGGCGTCCAGCTTGCGCAGCGCCTTTTCCTTGCGCTTGCGATGCTTGAGTACGCCGGCCGCCTCCTCGATCAGCGCGCGCCGGGCGTCGGGCCCGGCGTGCAGCACCTCGTCGAGCTGGCCCTGGCCCACGATCACGTGCATTTCCCGGCCCAGCCCCGAGTCGGAGAGCAGCTCCTGGATGTCGAGCAGGCGGCAGTGATCACCGTTGAGCGAGTACTCGCTCTGGCCGGACCTGAACAGCAGGCGGGTGAGGGTGATCTCGGCGTACTCGATCGGCAGCGCGCCGTCGCTGTTGTCGATCGTGAGCGTGACCTCGGCCCGGCCGAGCGCGGGCCGCGACGTGGTCCCGGCGAAGACCACGTCCTCCATCTTGCCGCCGCGCAGCGACTTCACACCCTGCTCGCCCATGACCCAGGAGAGCGCGTCCACCACGTTCGACTTGCCCGACCCGTTCGGCCCGACGACACAGGTGATCCCCGGCTCGAAGCGCAACGTGCTTGAAGAGGCGAAGGACTTGAACCCACGCAGGGTGAGCGTCTTCAGGTGCACCCGCGGGATCTCCTCGTTGGTCGCGCCGGTAACGTCCGCAGCTTTTTGGCACCCTACCGCGAGGGGCCGTCACTTCCCCGTATTCACGCCGAAGGCGGCGGCGGCCGGCCGACGCAGGTCGCGATCGCCGCCGCGCCCCGGGCCGGCCCCGCCCGGCCCCCAGATCAAACGAAACCGGCCGGACCCCAGACAGACGAATAGGGACGCCGGGCAGGCGTCCCTCATTCGTCGATGTTCCGCCGGGTCGGCGGGCACTCGTCAGGTGAGCGCTGGTTCGCGATGCTGAACCATCAGGTCATGAGCGACCTCCACGGCGAGCGCGTCCTTTTCCTCCTGAAGCCGGACAAGCTCGGCTTCAAGGTCACGAACACGCTGCTGGAGGCGACGCATCTCATTGACCATGCGGGGATCGGGCCCGCCGACGTGGCCGAGTAGAGCCTTCGCCATTGTAAAAGGTCCTCCACACTGAGTGACCAGAGTGGGCGCACACGACAAACGGACATAGGTGTGCGCGGCTAACACAACCAGGGTCCCACCCCACGGGGACCAGGTCAAGTTGGCCGACCCCCGTCCCACCTGGATGTCCCCGCCACGGCGGGGTTATAGTCCCGCAAACCCGGAAATTTCTCCGCGCGGCTCGTCCCACTCATCAGCCACGTCGGTCACCCGGCCCGGCGCCGAAGGGCCGCTGAGCAGGGCCAGCAGCTCGCGGCAGGCCTCCCGGCCGCCCTCGGCGACCACCTTCACCCGGCCGTCAGGCAGGTTCGTCGCCGCGGCGGCCACGCCGAGCCTCAGCGCCTGGGATCGCACCCACCACCGGAAGCCGACCCCCTGCACCAGCCCGTCGACCCACGCGGTCAGCCGGATCCCGGGGTCGCGGCCGGCGTCACCGGCGCGGGCGTCACCCACCGTGTCCGTCGCCCACCGTGCCCGTCACCACCCTGTCCGTCACCACGGAGTCCGTCACCACGGAGTCCGTCACCACGGGGTCCGTCACCACCGGCCGCGGCGTGGCCGCGGCTGGCACCGGGGACAGGTGTAGGCAGAACGGTTCATGAACCGGTCCCGGCGCACCGCAGTACCGCACCGGGGACATGGCCTGTCCTCCTGGCCGTAGACGGCCAGCGACCGGTCGAAGTAACCGCTCTCGCCGTTGACGTTGATGTAGAGGGCGTCGAACGAAGTGCCGCCGGCCTGCAATGCCTCGGTCAGCACCTCCGTGACCGCCGCCATCAGCCGGGCGATCTCCGGCCTGGTCATCGTCTCGGTGGGCCTGGCCCAGTGCAGCCGCGCCCGCCACAGCGCCTCGTCGGCGTAGATGTTCCCGACCCCGCTGACCAGCGACTGGTCAAGCAGAGCCCGCTTGATCCCGGTACGGCGGCTGCGCAGCCGCGCGGCCAGCACGTCGGGGTCGAACGCGGGCTCCAGCGGATCAGGTGCGATGTGCGCGATCGGCGCGGGCAGCTCATGGCCGCCGGGCACGAAGATCAGATGACCGAACGTCCGCTGGTCGGTGAAGCGCAGGTCGGGTCCGGCGTCGCGGAACGTGAAGCGGGCCCGCACGTGCGGCCCGATCGGCCGGTCCGGATCGCCGACCAGGAACTGCCCGCTCATGCCGAGGTGTGCGAGCAGCGCGTCGTCCCCGGCCGACAGCCACAGGTACTTGCCCCGCCGCCGGGCCCCGCTGATCACGCGCCCGGCCATCGCCGCCTCGAAATCAAGCGGGCCGGCCAGGTGGCGCCGGACCGCCCGGGGGTGCAGCACCTCAGCGGCAGCCACCGTGCGGCCCGCCACATGATGTTCGAGGCCGCGCCGGACGGTCTCGACTTCGGGCAGCTCGGGCACCCTAGTCCTGGGGCGAGTCAGGGCCGTCCTGCGACGACGCGGCGCCATCCTGCGATGACACAGCACCGCCCGAGGACGGCACGCTGCTGTCCTGCGATGGTGCGGCGCCGTTCGGGGAGGGCTCAGCGCCGTCCGGCGACGGCATAACGGCATGCGGGAACGACGGCCCAGCGCCATTCGGGGACGACGGCCCAGCGGCATCCGAAGACGACGGCCCAGCGGCATCCGGGGGCGGCGCAGCGGCATCCTGCGACGACGCGGCAGCATCAGCGGACGACCCGGCGGCATCAGCGGACGACGCCGCGGCATCGGGGGATGACGCAGCAGCATCAGGGGGCGACCCGGCAACATCAGCGGACGACCCGGCAACATCAGCGGACGACCCGGCAGCATCAGCGGACGACGCGGCAGCATCAGGGGACGACACGGCGGCGTCCGGGGACGGCTGAGCGTCGTCCTGTGCCAAGCCGGCGGCGTTCTGGGAGAGCTCACCGCCGGCCGCGGCCTGGTTCTTCGAATTCCGTGCCCGGCCGGCTTCGGATTCGAGACTTTTCGTGATGGCCCGGTAGGCCGCCTCGGCCGCCTCCTGCTCGGCCTCCTTCTTCGACTTGCCATGGCCGGAACCGTAGGTACGGCCCGCGACCCGCACCGTGGCCCGGAACTGCTTCTGGTGGTCGGGCCCGCTCTCCTCGACCCGGTACTCCGGCACGCCGAGGAACTCGGAGGCGGTGAGCTCCTGCAGCGAGGTCTTCCAGTCCAGGCCGGCGCCCAGCTGCGCCGAGCTCGCGATGACCGTATCGAACAACTGGTGCACGAGGCGGCAGGCCGCCTCCAGGCCGCGATCCAGGTAGACCGCGCCGATCACGGCCTCCAGCGTGTCGGCCAGGATGGACGGCTTGTCCCGGCCTCCGGTGCCCTCCTCGCCGCGGCCGAGCCGGATGTAGTCGCCGAGCCTGAGATCCCGCGCCACCCTGGCCAGCGACCGCATCTGGACCACGGCGGCCCGCAGCTTGGCCAGCTGTCCCTCGGGCAAGTCGGGATGCTTGCGGTACAGCGTGTCCGTCACGATCAGGCCGAGCACGGCGTCGCCGAGGAACTCCAGCCGTTCATTGGTGGGCAGGCCGCCGTTCTCGTACGCGTAGGACCGGTGCGTCAGCGCACGCTCGAGCAGGTCATGGGTAACCGGGACGTCGAGGGCAGCCAGCAGCTTCGACCTGTCGCGCTCGCCGCCGCCGATCGGCGCTCCATTCCCTGCGGCCACGGTTCCCTCCTCCCGCGCGTGCGGAATCAGTGGATCAGGGTGGGGTGATGACCTGTCGGCGCTTGTAGGTACCACACGTCGGGCAGGCTACGTGCGGCAGTTTGGGGCTGCGGCACTGCGGGCAGCGCGCCAGCGTGGGCGCCGAAGTCCGCCACTGGGAGCGGCGGGATCTCGTATTGCTGCGCGACATTCTCCGCTTCGGTACCGCCACCTCAGCCCTCCTGTCCATTCGCGGCGCGTGTGCCGCCCTGACGTTCTGTTCCCAAGTCCAGTTGGTCCAACCGCGCCCACCGCGGATCGAGCGGACGATCATGGCCATGCTCCGGACCGGCGTCCGCGAGACGCACTCCGCACTCTACGCACAAACCCGCGCAATCCGGGCGGCACAGCGGTGCGAGCGGCAGGGCAGGCACCACGGCATCGCGGAACGCCGGCTCGAGATCGAGCAGTTCCCCCTGCAGGAAACGCCGGTCCGAGTCGTCGCCGGCCAGGGCCGGCGAGCCCTCGGGTTCGTACAGTTCGCGGAAGGCGACTTCGACCGATGAAACCGTCGGCTCCAGGCACCGGGCACACTCGCCGGTCACTGGCGCCGTCGCCTCCGCGGTGACCAGCACCCCTTCCGACACCGCCTCCAGCAGGACGGTCAGCTTGATGTCGGCACCGGACGGCACGCAAGCCATCGCCACCCGCAGGTCCACCGGTGCCGGGACGATGCGAGTCTCGCTGCGGGCGGTTCCCGGCTGACGGCCGAGCGTCCGGGTATCGAACACCAGAGGGCTGTGCGGGCGCGGATGCTTGATCTGCTGATTAGGTACGTATGACATGGCTGCGGATATCGAAGAGGGCTGGGCCGAAGGGTTAGCCTACCTGCGGCCTTCAGTAAAACCCAACTCAGAGCGTGCTGCGGCCGGATCTTCATATTGCCGGCGGCTGGCCGAGCCGATCCCGCAGCCTGACCAGGACGAGCTCCGGGACCAGCCCGCCCACATCCCCGCCGTAGCGGGCGATCTCCTTGACCAGGCTGGACCGCAGGTACGCGTACAGCGGATTCGTCGTCATGAACAGCGTCTCTATGCCGGCCAGGCGGTAGTTCATCTGCGACATCATCTGCTCGTACTCGAAGTCGCTGACCGCGCGGAGCCCCTTGACGATGGCCGAGATGTCGTTGGCCCGGCAGAAGTCGACGATCAGCCCGTGGAATCTGGCTACCCGCACGTTCTCGTAGCCGACGGTGACCTCGCGGAGCATCTCCACCCGCTCGTCGGTGGTGAACAGCGCCTGCTTGGAGATGTTGGTGAGCACCGCGACCACGACCTCGTCGTAGAGCCGGGCGGCCCGGCCGATGATGTCAAGGTGCCCGTTCGTGACGGGATCGAAGGAACCAGGACAGACGACGCGGCGCACGCGATTCCACCCTTCGGGCAGGTCGACGGTGATGTCATGCCAGCAGCGCACCCGTGGCGAGACCGTACCAGAGGGTCGCCTCGCCGTACCGCCGCGACCTGTCCTCGGCGTAGCCCTCAGGCCAGTGCACCGGTCCTGATCTGGTGCTTCGCTCTACCACGACCAGGGCTCCCGGCGCCAGCCAGCCTGCGGTGATCAGCGCCGTGAGCATGGCGGAGAGCGCCTCGCCCGGCATCGCGTAGGGCGGATCGGCGAAGGCCAGGTCGAACCGGCCGCCGGCCGCGCCCCCCGACTGTTCCCCGGCCGGGCCCCTGGCGAGCACGCGCTCCACCCGGTCCGCGACGACGCACGCCCCGGCCAGCCCCAGCGCGGCGATGTTCGCGCGGATCACGCGGACTGCACGCGGGTCGGCCTCGGCCAGCAGGGCGCGGTCGGCTCCGCGGGACAGCGCCTCCAGGCCCACCGCTCCGGAGCCTGCGTACAGGTCGAGGACGCTGGCCCCGGTCAGCGGCCCGCGGATCGCCTGCACGGTGGCGAACAGTCCTTCCCGGGCCCGGTCGCTGGTCGGCCTGGTGTCGCGTCCGGCCGGCACCGCCAGCCGGCGGCCGCCCGCGATCCCCGCGATGACCCTGGTCATGCCCGGAAGCGTAACTGGCGCGGGCCGCGTCCCCGGCTGCCGTGGCGTTCCGCATGATGGATGTCGACTTGCCGTTCACCGGTGAACAGCAACCTTCCATCGATCATGGTGGCCGTCGCCTGCGACGTGCCGGGAGTGCCGGGGCTGTCGTGGCGGCGGCAGAACGGACGCGTGATCAGGCCTTCTCTAGGAACTCGGCCTGGTCGGGGCCGAGGAGCTCGCTGATCGCCGCGGCCAGGCCGGGATGGCGGTCAAGCTCGGGGTCGCGGTCCACCAGGTCGGTCGCCTCGCGGCGCGCCTGGCCGATCAGGTCCTCGTCCCGCAGCAGCGTGAGCAGGCGGAGGCTGGACCTGCGGCCGGCCTGGGCCGCGCCAAGCACGTCACCCTCCCTGCGCTGTTCCAGATCGAGCCGGGACAGCTTGAAGCCGTCCAGCGTCGTAGCCACCGCCTCGAGCCGCTCGCGCGACTTACCGCCCTCGCCCGCCTCGGTCACCAGTAGGCACAGGCCTGGCACCGTCCCCCGGCCGACCCGGCCACGCAGCTGGTGCAGCTGGGACACGCCGAACCGTTCCGCGTCCATGACGACCATGGTGGTGGCGTTCGGGACGTCCACACCCACCTCGACGACGGTGGTAGCCACCAGCACGTCGATCGTGCCGGCGGCGAAATCCCGCATAATCCGGTCCTTTTCCTCGGGACGCAGCCGTCCGTGCAGCACACCCAGGCGGAGGTCCTTGAGCGGCCCTTGCTCGAGCGCGGGCGCCACGTCCAGCACGGCCAGCGGCGGGCGGCCGGGCATCGCGGGCGATCCGGGCGGCGAGCTGCCATCCGGCTCGCTCGGCTCGATCCCGTCGTCGTCGGGCTGACTGCCGGCCTCCTCGTCGCCGCCGATGCGCGGGCAGACCACGTACGCCTGCTGGCCGTGCCCCACCTCCTCGCGGACCCGCTCCCACGCGCGCTCCAGGTACCTCGGCTTGTCCGCGGCCGGCACCACGTGGGTGGCGATCGACGAGCGGCCCGCGGGCAGCTCGCTCAGGGTCGACACGTCGAGGTCGCCGTAGACGGTCATCGCCACGGTGCGGGGGATGGGCGTCGCGGTCATGACGAGCACGTGCGGGCGGCCATCCTGCGCCTTCTCGCGCAGTATGTCGCGCTGCTCGACGCCGAACCTGTGCTGCTCGTCCACGACCACCAGTCCGAGATCGGCGAACTGCACCCGCTCCTCCAGCAGCGCATGGGTGCCGATCACGATGCCGGCCGCGCCAGATGCGGCGTCGAGCAGTGCCTCGCGCCGGCTGGCGGCGCCCTGGGCGCCTGTGATGAGCGCGACCCGGGTGGACTTGTCCGCGGCGCCGAGCGTGCCCGCCTGACCCAGCGGGCCGAGCAGGTCGCTGACCGACCGGTAGTGCTGCTGCGCGAGCACCTCGGTCGGGGCCAGCAGGGCCGCCTGGCCGCCCGCGTCCACCACCTGGAGCATGGCGCGTACCGCGATCACCGTCTTGCCCGAGCCGACCTCGCCCTGCAGCAGCCGGTGCATAGGGTGGGCGCAGGCGAGATCGGAGGAGATCGTCTGGCCCGCCGCGCGCTGGCCCTCGGTGAGCGTGAACGGAAGCCTGGCGTCGAAGGTCGCGGCCAGGCCGTCGGGCTCGGCCGGGCGCGGCATCGCGGGCAGCGCGGCGGCCGCGCGCCGCCGCTGGGCGAGCGCGGCCTGGATCACGAACGCCTCGTCCCACTTCAGCCGCTCCCTGGCCCGCTTCCAGTCCTGGTCATCCAGCGGCAGGTGAACGGCCCGGATCGCCTCGGCCAGGCCGACGAGCCGGTACCGCTCGCGGACATCGGCGGGGAGCGGGTCGTCGCCGACGTCAAGCACGTCGAGGACGGTGCGGATGCACTTGGCGATGCGCCAGCTCGGCAGCTTCCTGGTCGCCGGGTAGACCGGGATGATCTCCGCGGCGTACTCGGCGGCGAGCTCGGTGCCGGCCTCGTCGGCCGAGATCACCTCGCAGTCCGGGTGCACGAGCTGACGCCGGCTCCTGAAGATGGACACTTCGCCGGAGAACAAGCCGAACGTGCCGGGGGCCAGCCGCCGCTGCCACGAGCTCCAGCGCTTGCTGAAGAAGGTCAGGAGCAGCCTGTCCGCGCCGTCGGTGACCACGACCTCGGTGATCTGGCCCTTGCGGTGACCCATCGGGCGCGACTTCACGCTGACCACCTGGGCCAGCACGGTCACGTGCTCGCCGATGCGCAGCGAGGCCAGCTCGGTGAGCTCGCCGCGCTGGTGATACCGGCGCGGGTAGTGACGCAGCAGGTCGCTGACGGTGCGGATCTCGAACGCGTCGTCGAAGGCCTTGGCCGCCTTCGGCCCGAGCGGGGTGCGGCCCAGCGGCTCGTGCAGGGTCACCATACGGGCAGG
>DASXLW010000073.1:0-3597 GCA_036496025.1 Streptosporangiaceae bacterium | reverse complement strand
CCCTAGTCATGAGGTGCAGCTATTCCACGGCGCCGTGATACGGCCGCGGGAACTACCGTTCGACGCGGCCTGCAGATGGTGCGATGTGTTTGTGATTGGCGCGCAGGACTGGGCGTTGGGCGGATGGCAGGCGCAGGCCTGCCCGGCGCGGATCAGCGTGCGGATCGGGTCACCGGGGCGGTGTGTCGGCCTGATCGGCGATCGTGAGGCAGTACCGGCGGTCCGCTGGCGGGTAGAAGGTCGTTGCCTTCGAAGGTCGTCCCGGGCGGCCGGCCGGCTGTCGGTGGCGGTCAGCGAATCCAGGAGGTGGAGACTTATGTCCAGTGACGCTGAAATCGGTCCCTTCCGGGCCGGGCTGCCCGAAGAAGCTACCGGCGGCCTTCGGGGCGTATCGCCGCGACCCGGCCGCGCATTACGGAGGTGACATGATGCAGGAATCACACACATCGCGACAGGCGACGCCCGGCGGACAGTCGTCTTCGGCGGCGGGCGCGGACTCAGCTGCCGCCGCGACCGTGACCATCAACGGCGGCGGCGCCCGCGGCGCGGTCGTGCCCGGGGGCTACGTCTTCCGCGGGCTGCCCTACGCCGCTCCCCCTGCCGGCGACCTGCGGTGGCGCCCGCCGCGCCCGCCGGCCGGCTGGCAGGGCGTCCGCGACGCCACCCGTTTCGCCCCGAGCTGCCCGCAGCCGCCGAACCCCGCCCTGACGGGCCCCACCAGCGAGGACTGCCTGTATCTCAACGTGTATACGCCGACGCTGGACAGCCGCGATGGGGCCGGCCTGCCGGTGCTGGTGTGGATCCATGGCGGCCGTTTCACGCTCGGCGCCGGCCGCGATTACGACGGAACCAAACTGGCGGCAGAGGGCATCGTGGTCGTCACCATCAACTGCCGGCTCGGCGTTCTCGGCTTCCTCGCCCACCCGGCGCTGGCGTCGCGGCCCGGCGGCCCGTCCGGCAACTGCGGGCTGATGGATCAGCAGGCTGCCCTGCGGTGGGTGCAGGGCAACATCCGCCAGTTCGGCGGCAACCCGGACAACGTCACCATCGCGGGCCAGTCGTCCGGTGGCACCTCAGTGCTTGTCCACCTGATCTCTCCCGCTTCCCGCGGGCTCTTCCACCGGGCGATCGTGCAAAGCGGGTCCTTCGCGCTGACGCAGCAGTCCCTCGCCGCCGCCGAGGCCGACGGCCAGGCCTTCGCGGCCAAGGCGGGCTGCCCGGACCAGAGTGCCGACTGCCTTCGCCGCCTGCCGGTCGCGGACCTGGTCGGCAGCTTCCCGTCCGCCGCGATCCCAGGCGTCGTCGACGGCGCGGTGCTCCAGGAGGCGATCGGGACGGCGCTGGCCGCCGGGCGGTTCGCCCGCGTGCCGATCCTCAACGGGACCAACCATGATGAGGAGCGGGACTTCGTCACCGCCGCCGAGGCCGTCAGCGGTGGTGCCTTCGTGCCGGTGCCCGAGACGGTGACCGCCGACAGCTACCAGCACGTGATCGCCTCGGTAGTCGGCGTGCCCGCCGCGCGCGCCGCAGCGATCGCAGTGGAGTACCCGCTCGAGGCGTACCCGTCGCCGCTCGTGGCCTTCAGCGCGCTCGTCAGCGACGCCAACTTCGCGTGTCCCGCTCTGCAGATCGACCGGTGGACCTCCCAGTGGGTCCCGACCTTCGCCTATGAGTTCAACGACGACAACGCTCCGTTGCGCTACCCGCCCGTGCTGAGCGGCCCGCCCGTGGCGACCCACAAGTCCGAGTTCCCGTACCTGTTTGACCTGCCGGACGCACCGCTGCAGGGACCGCTCAGCCCCGGCCAGCAAGCACTCGCGGCCAGCATGCGTGCGGCCTGGGCGAATTTCGCGGCTACCGGCAACCCGTCGTCGGCGGCCGTGCCCTGGCCCGCCTTCGACGCCGACAGCACCCAGATCCTGTCGCTCATGCCACCACGACCACGAGTCGAGACGGACTTCGCCTCCAGACACCACTGCGCGTTCTGGGCCGCCGGATAACGACACCCCGCGAGCTGGAACAGTCGATGTGGGGCACGTACGTGACATGTGCAGCTGACCATCCTTAAGCTCCGATTCGGCAACTTGGCGCTCCTCGGCCTGGTCAGCCCGACCCGCCGTGAGCCAGCCCTCGCGAATACCCGCCGTCGCTCAGGACATCGGCGCCGAGGACCGGGCCAGACGGCAACCATGCCTCCGGCTTCGGGTCCAGCGTCCCGCGACCGACCGTACCAGGGACATTCGCCGCGTCATATACCGGCATTTTCGCTTCTTCGGGACGTACGGGCACCGATCCTTCGGCCGCCGTCCCTAGCCGGAGGCGGGTACCTCGTGCCACAGGCCGCCGTTCAGGTTGAGGTTGTTGCCGTGGGCCTGTCCTGCGGCGCTGTCACCGATGTAGGTGTACAGCGGATGCCCGTCGTAGGTGGCCTGAACCGACCCGTCGGAGCGCTTGATCGTGGCGAGCTTGCCGGTGACGCCCGGGCCCGCCGTCACCGGTCCGGTCACCGGTGGCCAGTACACGGCGCACGACCCGTAGCAGGCCGACCTAGTGGCGGTGTCCGGGGCGAACGAATACAGCGTGAGGCCTTTCGTGTTGGCCAGTACTGTCACGCCGCCGATGCGGACGGTCTGCAGGGCGCCGCCCGCGGCGGTCGCGGCCGAGGGGCCTGCCGCCGCCACCGAACCGCCGAGGATCGCCAGCGCCGCCACGGACACGACGGCCACCGACGCGGCGATGACCCGTCCGTGGCCGAGCACGACCGTCCGGAGGCTGGCCAGCGGGCCACTACCGCCCCGCCCGCGTTCAGCGGACATGGCCGCCAGGCCGGCCAGCGCCGCGAAGGCCGCCACCTCGATCACCCCGGCCACGATCCCGGCCGTGGTGCGGACCTCGGTGAACCCGAACAGGCCGATCCACAACGACAAGAAGTAGCCGCCCAGGGTAGCCAGGGCAAAGACGGCGCCTGCGGCGGCGGCGAGCCATTCGCCGGTCGCCAGCACGATCGCGCCGAGGCCGAAGGCCACGATGACCTGGAGCAGGAAGAGCCACCCGATGGTCGGGATCGACCGGTAGCCGGTCAGGTACAGATCAAGGTGAATCGCGCCGACCGCGATCAGCAATCCGCCGCCGGCCAGCCGCAGGGCCAGCCGGGCCCGGGCGCGCATCCCCGACGTCGCCAGATGACTGCCCCGGCCACCGCCCCGGTGCCCTGCCAGCACGGGCCGCTCAGTAGCCATTGCCGCCCCCGCTAGAAGATGAGGACTGGGCGCTCGTCACCGGGTTGCCCGAGCTACTCAGGACATACCAGGTGCCGCCGAAATTAGATATTCCCTGGCCCTTCGCCACGCCCGGCCCGGAATCACCGGAGAAGGTGTACAGCGGCCAGTGGTTGTAGGTGACCTCGAGCTTGCCGCTGGCATCCTTGACCGTCCCCAGCAGCGAGGACTGAACGCCGCTGCCGGCCGTCGCCGCCATCCCGCTGCTGACCACGGTCTCCGGCCACGCCTGGGTGCACCCATTGGCCGCGGTGCAGGTGATCTTTCCGCCCTTCTCCGACGTCAGCAGGTACAGGGTCTGACCCTGCCCGTTGACCAG
>DASXLW010000072.1:0-32296 GCA_036496025.1 Streptosporangiaceae bacterium | reverse complement strand
ACTTCGAGCAATAAGGAGAGGCCATCATGGTCAACTCAGCCGACACGCGCCGATCAGCCGGCCGCCTTCCGGCGGGCGATGCCGGTCACGGTCTTGATGCGCCACCAAGTACGGGCCGATCAGCCGACGACGGCTGATCGGAGCGGCCCGCGCTGCCGTTGGCGTCGCCGGAGGATTACGGATGAGACGTGTGTTCGCTGGCCTAGCCATTGCAGCCGCTCTGTTCGCGATGGTCACGGCGCCGGCCGGGCGAGCAGTTGCAGGTCGGCGAAGCACTGCACGCACAGTCTGTGCTCGGGCGGGATGCCGATGAACGCGGCGCCGCACCGGGTGCGCCCTGTGCGCTCTGTCCTTCGGCGGACCACATTATCCCGCTGTCACTTGGCGGCCGCACAGTCTGGCCGACGCAGGAATCACTTAATTGTGGCGCAACGTCGAAAAGAATAACAGGAAAGGAGCGGGACAAATGAGGAAGCTTCTCCGCAGGCCAACCAGGCCAATTCGCCGGTTCTGGTGGCGTGCCATGGCACCGACACTGGCGGTGGGGGTGTGCCTGTCCTGGGCGCTGACCGCCGGCGCCGCTCAGACCACGGCGCGGGCCGGGCAGCCGGCGCGGCCGGCGGCGCCGGCCGGGGCGGTGGGCGGCATCCGGACCACGGCGCTGGCAGTGCAGCTGGCGACGCCGGCGCGGGCGGTGTACGGCAGTGACGGGCGTGTGCACATCGTCTATGACCTGCTGGCGACGAACGCCTTCACCGCGCCGGTGACGCTGCAGTCCATCCAGGTCCGCGGCGCGGGCAGGACGCTGCTGACGCTGCGCGGCCGGGCGCTGGCGGCGCACACCCTGTTCGGTACCACCCCGACCGCGACCATCCCGGTCTCGTCGACGGTCAAGACGCTGATCGACGTCACCCTGCCGCGGTCGTCCGGCCGCACCTGGCCCCGGCGGCTGACCCACGTGATCCGCTACCGGCTGCCCGCCAGCGCACCGGTCAGGACGGCGATCGCGACCACGGTGGTGCGCGCCCCGGCGATCCAGGTCAGCCGGCGGGCGCCGATCCGGATCGCCTCCCCGCTGCGGGGACCGGGCTGGATCAACGCCAACGGCTGCTGCGGCGATCCCACGTCAGAGCACGAGACGCTGCTGCTGCCCAGCAACGGGTCCTACCGGACGCCGGAGATTTTCGTGATTGACTGGGGTCGAGAGGTGCACGGCC
Organism: Streptosporangiaceae bacterium; assembly: GCA_036496025.1. Lineage (GTDB taxonomy): Bacteria > Actinomycetota > Actinomycetes > Streptosporangiales > Streptosporangiaceae > PALSA-505. The sequence continues at coordinate 31,079 of DASXLW010000072.1, read as the reverse complement.
GAGTCTTCACCGGCGACGGGAGCAAGCTGGCCGACTACTCCTGCTACGGGGCGCCGATCCACGCCGTCGCCGGCGGCGTGGTCGTCTCGGCCATCAACAACCGGCCGCAGGTCCCGCCCCACACCTCCACCGCCGAAAACCACACCCTGCACGGGCCGGGCGACTTTTCGGGCAACAGCGTGATCGAGCGAATCGCCCGCGGCGTGTACGCCACCTACGCGCACATGCAAACCGGCTCGGTCCGGGTCAGGGCCGGGCAGCGGCTGCGGGCCGGAGCAGTGATCGGCCTGCTCGGCAACAGCGGCAACACCAGCGAACCGCATCTGCACTTCGGGATCGTCGACCGGGCCGACTTCTGGTCCAACAGCCTCCCGTTTTCGTTCGGGTCCTTTATCGTGCAGGGGATGGCCGCCCCCGGGCCGAAGCCCGGAACCGTCAAGATCATCGGCAAGCCGCGCCGGGTAAGGCAGGCCGAGCCGCTGATCGACACGGTGAGCAACTTCGGGCGCTGAGCACCGCGCCGATGCCCCTGCCAACAAGCCCGTCACCGACGACTACCCTGGCCAGCCGCCTTGGCGGCTGGCCAGCGGCACCATCAACCGGGTCGCCATCGACGTCAGCGGCAAGCCGCACGCGGGCCTGGCACGCCAGACCGCCGCCATGCTGGCCCGGCAATGATGTCCCGGCCTCCCGGTCGTGATCCAGACCTGGCCGACCTCCCGAGATAGGCGCCAAGATTTGGCCTGGCAAGATCAGTGGCGAGGGTGACCGGAGGTCATCACGGGTGACGCGCAGCGCCCTCGCTGGTGATCTTGCCAGGCTTTAGGATCGTGGCGCTCGGGAGGTCGGCCCCTTCTCGCGGCGGCCAGCCTGGCGGGAACGTGGCGGCGAGAGCTGGCGTGGGCCGGTAGCCGGGGCTGCCGCCGGGAGGCCGCCCGCCGTGCGCCGCAGGTGCTAAGGCGGAGTGGCCGCACCATGCGGCGGTTTTCTGCGGGCGCGTCGCGCCCGCCCCTCAGGCGACCCGCGCGTCATGGGTTGCCTTGCCGGGTTGCGCTCTCGCACGGAGAGGTCGCGCTATCGGGCGCGCGGCGCCTTTAATCGAAGAGTAAAGATAGTTCTCACCGAGCGCAGGGCAGTGCCCGGTGGCATGCCCGGTGTCTTGGCCCCCACGCGATCTGCGCGCCCGTCGGGGTTCGTCGCTGGCAGGCTGATCATCGTGCTTACACTGGACAGATGACCGCGAAGGAGCAGCTGCAGGAGCTCGTCGCCGATCTTGGCGAGGAGCAGGCGTCGCGTGTGCTGGAACTGCTCGGGCCACTTCTCCAGGACGCTCCTGGCAACCAGGAGGCCCCGAGGCTGCCCGCGTTTATCGGCATAGGGGACAGCGGGCGGTCTGATCTCTCCGAACGCGTCGATGAGCTGCTGGCGGAGGGGTTCGGCCGGTAACGTCCTGGGTTTGTGATCGTTGTCGATACGAACGTGCTGGTTGCGCTGGCGGATCGCCGCGATGCCCATCACGTTCGGTGCCGGGATTGGCTTGCTGAGTGCGATGACCGGCTCATTGTGCTGCCTACGGTGCTCGCCGAGGCCTGCTACCTGATTGATAGGTTTCTTGGCGCGGCCGCCGAAGCCGCGTTCCTCGACAGCGTTGGTATGGGACCCGCCCACCGCTTCCAGCTCGCCGAGCTTGTTGACGTCGATCTGCGTCGCATGGCCGAGCTGGTGCGGCGCTATGCCGATCGCCGGCTGGGCGGCACGGATGCCTCGGTGATCGCGGTCTGCGAGCGCCTGTCCGTGGCGACCGTCGCCACCGTGAACCGGCGGGACTTCGCCAATGTGCGCCCGCGCCATGTCACCGCCTTCGCGATTGTGCCTTGAGCCATCGTCCCTGCCGGTACAGCGGGCGACGGCATCGGCAGGAGCGGATCTCCTTCGCAAGAGTCGCGATGAAGCCGCCGATGGCGCCCCGCCGCCGCTGGGCGCTGCCGACGGTGTGATTTGCGTCACATTCTGTCCCGGACTAGCCGACTACAACGGACGACAACGGACTCCAGCGGTCTTCTACGGACGCTAATGGACACTCCGTGCGTGGTGGTGCCCTGTTTGCGTTCGGGGCTTGTTGGCCGCACAGTGGGATGCAGAGCCGTAGGAGCGCTGCCGAAGGTGTCGGGCGAAATCGTCCAGGGCACCGGCTGCAACGAAGGTCCCGCCTCGGCGCGGAATTAGGCACCTGGCTCTCATTCATGGGTTTCAGCTCGTCAGCCCGGCCCCGCTCGCGCGGATAGAGCCTCTGACACATCTCCTGAGCTGCCTGATCAAGCAGCAGCTGCTGCTCGCAGACAACGCCTACGGCAGCGCGGCCGCGAATCCGCCTTACTCCTTCTGGCCGGGAATCTCGCGGCGAAATCACGCGTCGCTGTCCACCGCTTCATCGCTGCCTGGCCACGGCATCTCGTAAGCCCAGACCGCGGCCAGCGCCCGGCAGCTCAACACGATCCGATCCACTAACGAACGAGGGGAACCCTTGAACCACCGCGGTTCGGAGGCCAGCCAGCTCGTACGGCTAGTGCGCCCGTGTCCTGCTCTAGCCAAGAGCAAGGTCACCGGGAGCTGGTCGTCATGAGCGCCCCGGCAATGAGCCTCGCGCCATTCCTGATCGACAGTCGCACCACGGCGAAGGTCAACAGTGGGGAGCTCTATGCCGAGTTGTTCGAGCGCGCGGGCCGCGAAGACTATCCGCAGTGGCTGTCTGTTGCCGTGGCCGCTGGTGGCTGCGTTCGCCCTATCCGGCTGCGGGGAACCATCCGTGACCTCGATCCGGCCAGCGGCGAGGTCGTCCACACCCTCGACACCGAGGACACCCCGGACAAAGTGATCTACCTGCCGTGCGGGGATCGCCGCGCCTCGATCTGCCCGCCGTGCGCGCAGACCTACCGGGCCGATATTTACCAGTTGATCCGCGCCGGGCTTGCTGGTGGCAAGGGGATGCCGGAGTCGGTGTCGGTTCACCCGTGCGTTTTCGCCACCTTCACCGCCCCTTCCTTCGGCGCGGTCCATACTCGCGTCGAGCTACCGGGTGGTGGTGTCACCCGGTGCAGGCCGCGCCGCCGAGCCAGTTACTGCCCGCATGGACGCCGCTTGTCCTGCGGGCAGCGGCATAAGGAAGACGATGCCTGCCTGGGCCAGCCGTTGTGCCCGGACTGCTATGACTACAACGCAGCCGTGGTGTGGAACGCGCACGCGCCCGAGCTGTGGCGGCGCACCATCATCGCGCTGCGTCGCCGCCTGGCCAAGGAAGCCAGGGCTTATGGCGTCCGGGTCAGGCTGTCCTACGCCAAGGTCGCTGAATTCCAACGCCGCGGGCTGATCCACTTCCATGCCATCTTCCGCCTCGACGGCGTCGACCCGGTCCATCCCGAGCGAACCGTGGCGCCGCATCCAGCCTTCACTGCCGAGCTGCTTGCCGACATCATCGGCCAGGTCGCCAGCAACGCCTGGTTCGCCACCGTGTCCCACCCGATGAAGCCGAACGGCTGGGACATCACGTGGGGCGTCCAGATCGACCCGCTCGTCGTCCAGCTGACCGGCCCGGGGGAGATCACCGACGTGACGGTCGCCTCCTACCTGGCCAAGTACGCCACCAAGTCCACCGAATCGGTCGGGCTCCCGCCTGGGCGGATCACGCTTGAGAACGCCTCGGCCTACGCCGACTCCCGCACGCATGAGGGACGGCTGATCCGTGCCTGCCTCCGGATCGGAGCCGACCCGCATGAGGACTTCAAGGCGCTGCGCCGGTGGGCGCACATGCTCGGCTACCGCGGTCACTTCGCGACCAAGAGCCGCCGCTACTCCACCACCATGCGTGCCTTGCGCGCTGCCCGCCGGGACTGGCACCGCCGCCAGCACCCGCATGCCCAGCGTTACCGGGACCAGGCCATCGTCACCGTCACCGACCTGGAATGGGCCGGGCGTGGCTGGCGCACTACCGGCGATGCCCTCCTGGCTCTGTCTGCCGCCGCCCGAGCGCGCGAGCACCGCCGTATCGCCCGCGAAGAGATGTCCATTGCCTCATGATCGAGAGAAGGAGATTAAGCCATGACAACCCAACCCGAAGTCGACCTGCTGGACGGCGCCTGGTTCACGACCGACGAGCTGGCCAGGATGCTGGGAGTCGATCCATCGACCTTGCGCCGCTGGCGAACCGCGCAGCCCAGGCACGGGCCGCCGTTCGTCTGCCTGTCCTCGCGTGTGACTTTGTACAGTGCGCAGGACGTGCGTCGCTGGCTGGCCACCCGCCGCATTGACCCAGGGCAGGCGGCGTAATGGCTACGGGGCGGTGGCCGGTTGGTGTTCCGCTGTCGGCTGACATCGAGTACCGCGCCGACCGGCCCGAACCCTATCGCGCCCGGGTTCGCTGGAGTGACCCCGCCACGAAACGCAGGAAGTCCAAATCCCAGGCCTGTTCGTCAGAACAAGCGGCGCTGGAGTGGATCGGAGCCATCCGCCGAGTGGCCGAGGCCGGTATCGATCCGGAGACTGCGACCATGACGCTGGCCGTGTATGGCGATTCAGTCATGCCGCTGGCGCTGCGCGGCCTAGAAGGCAAGACCCTCGATCCCTACCTCGCGGGATGGCGCAAACGTGTCGTACCCGCGCTGGGTCATCTGCCGCTACGCATGATCACAAATGGGGCGGTTAATCGGGCCGTGCATGGCTGGATCGCCGAGCAGTGCAGCCGCTCCACAGTGAAGAACAGCCTGGCCGTCCTGGTCCGGGTCATGGAACAGGCGGTCAGAGACGGGATCATGGACCGCAATCCCGCCCACGTCATCGGCTGGCAGCGGGACTACCGGCGCGCCGAAGACGAGCTCGACGACCCGCGCTCACTCGCCCTGCCCGACTGGCAGGCCCTGTGCGAGCTGGCGGCCGCTCTGGTTGCTCGGTCAGCCGATCACTTCGACGGCTGGGGCGACGTGGTCATCTTCGCCGCGTGCACTGCGGCCCGGATCGGTGAGGTATCGGGCATCCGGTGCGCCGACATCGACAGGAACGCCTGGATCTGGACGGTCCGACGGCAGACGACACCAAGCCCCGGCGGTCTCATCGACAAGGGCACGAAGGGCAAGCGGGCCCGCACCGTCCCGCTCATCGAAGAAGTCCGCCCGCTGGTGGAACGACGCCTCGAAGCGGTCGGCCACGACCCGGCGGCACGCATCTTCACCGGCCCCCGTGGCGACCGGATCACCACGGCGGTGCTGCGCGACGCCATGCACTGGGATGAAGTCGTCACCCAGCTCGGCTACGAGCACCTGCGCCGTCACGACCTGCGCCACACCGGCCTGACCTGGATGGCCGACGCCGGTGTCCCGGTTCACGTGCTCCGGAAGATCGCCGGACACGGATCGCTGGTCACCACCCAGCGCTACCTGCACCCGGATGCCCAGTCCATCGCCGACGCCGGGACTGCGTTGAGCGCGCATCTGGCTCTTGAAAAGGGCTCTCTGGCACCCGAATGGTCCCCAGATGGTCCCCAGCTCCGGCTTATCGAGGGGGACAAGGCGTGACGTACCCAGACGTGGAAACGCCCGCTGAACTCGGCTTTCACCGTGATCAGCGGGCTTGTGCACTGCGTCGGGACGGCCGGATTTGAACCGGCGACCCCTTGACCCCCAGTCAAGTGCGCTACCAAACTGCGCCACGTCCCGGTGCCGTGAGGCACGTGCCCGTCAGGCGGGCGTATTCACCTTAGCGTAGCGTCGGGGCCGTTCGCTGACGCTCGATGGCCGCCCGGCCGCGCCCGCCGCCGCGGCGGGACAACCGGGGCCGACAGGAGTACCGACCGCCATGCCCGACCGGCTCGCCACTCTGCTGCCCTATCCGGGCACGGTCCGGGCGCGCCCCGGCCAGCTTGCGCTGCATCGGGACATCCCGGTCAGGGCCGGGCCAGACGCGCGACAGGCGGCGGACGCGGTCAGCCAGGTCCTGGGCGCCCTGCCCTGGCCACCTTCGCCACCCCTGGCCTCGGACGCGAGCCCGGAAATCCTGGTCGACGCCGATGGCGCGCTGCCCGCCGAGGGATACCGCCTGTTTATCGGCCCGGACCGGATGAAGGTCACCGCGGCCGGGCCAGCCGGCGCCTTCTACGCGGCGCAGACCATTCGCCAGCTGCTCCCGGACGAGGCGTTCCGCGCCGCCCCTGTCGCCGCGCCGGGCTGGACCCTGCCGTGTGCGGAGATCGAGGACGCGCCGGCGCTGTCCTGGCGCGGCGGCCATCTGGATGTGTCCCGGCACTTCTTCCCCAAGCGCACCGTGCTCGGCTTCATCGACATGCTGGCCGCGCACAAGCTGAACCGGCTGCACCTGCACCTGACCGACGACCAGGGGTGGCGGATCGAGAGCCGCCGGCATCCGGCCCTGCACCTGACCGGGTCGCACCGGCCGCAGACCCAGATCGGCCTCTCCTCGACGGCCGGCACCTCGCCCCCGGAGGGCCACGACGGCACCCCGCACGGCGGCTACTACACGCTCGCCGATCTCGCCGAGATCGCGGCGTATGCCGCGCGCCGCATGATCAGGGTCGTCCCCGAGGTCGAGGTGCCCGGGCACGCCTGCGCGCTGCTGGCCGCGCTGCCCGAGCTTTCGCCCACGCCCGGCGCGCGGTACGAGGTGGCGACCGGCTGGGGAATCAAGTCGCAGATCGTGGCGCCGCTGCCGGACACGGTGGCCGTGCTGGGGGAGATTTTCAGCGAGCTGCTCGACGCCATCCCGGCGGACTACGTGCACATCGGGGGGGACGAGTGCGTGCTCGACGACTGGCGGTCCAGCTCCGGGGTCGCGGAGTACCGCCGCCAGCTCGGCCTGCCCGACCACGAGGCGCTGCACGCCTACTTCCTCAGGCAGGTCGCGGACCTGCTGGCGGACTCGTTCGGCGCGCGCGCCGTCGTCTGGGACGAGGGATTCGCCAGCACCACGGCCGGCCGCGAGGCGCGGCTGCGCGACGACACGCTGGTGATGGCCTGGCGGGGAGACGACATCGCCCGCCGGGCCGCGCTGGCCGGGCACGACGTCATCGCCACGCCGGTCGTGCCCACCTACTTCGACTACTACCAGGCGGCCGGCAACGCCGAACCGCTCGGGATCGGCGGCCCGGTCACGATCGAGGACGTGGCCGGGCTGCGCCCGGCACCGCCGGACTGGCCGGCGGAGGCTACCCGGCACCTGATCGGCACCCAGTTCCAGCTGTGGACCGAGTACATCCCGGACGCCCGCGCGCTCGACTACATGACGTTCCCGCGGGCCAGCGCGTTCGCCGAGGTGGCCTGGCACGGCGGCCCGGCCGCGTGGACCAGCTCCGGCCCCAGCCACGCCGGGCGGCCGCCGCTGCGCGACCGGGTCGCCGCTCACCTGGGCCGTCTCGCCGCGGCCGGGGTCGAATACCGCCCGCTGGACGGCCCGCATCCCTGGCAGCAGGGCGGTACCGGGCCGCGCCGTCACCGGGCCGGCCGCCCGGTCGCCCAGGTCACCCGTCACCTGGCCGACCTGGCCGGAGGGCGAAAGCAGGATTACCCGTAGCCAATGACCCGCTGACCGGGGCACCAATGCGCAGGGCCCGTTCGTTCCCGCAGCAGATACTGGGTAGAGGACTCGCGAGCCCGGACCGAGCCTGGACTGAGCCCGGGCCGGCCGGCAGAATGGAGCGACGGGGATGACGGCGCGCAGGCGGGTGCCGGGGGAGACGGCGCACGAGCCCAGCCCGTTCCGCGCCCGTTCCGGCGATACCGTGCCCGAATTCATCATCCCCGGCTTCACCGCGCCCGGCTCCGCTACCGGCCGCGATCTACGGCCCGAACGTCCCCGGCCTGAACGCCTCCGGCCCGAACCCTCCCGGCCCGGACGCCTGCGCCGGCGAATCCGCCGCACCGTGGTCGTGCTCTGCGCCCTGGCCTTCCTCGCGGTCGCCGTGTTCGGCGTCCTGCTGCCGGTCACGCCGTCCGCGCACCAGGCCCAGGCGATCGTGCGCGCCCGCGACCGCTCGTACGGCGTCGCCTACCCGGGACCGCCGGTGCCCGCCCGATTCGCCGCGGCCCTGGTGGCCACCGAAGACCACCGGTTCTATTCCGACCCGGGCATCGACCCCATCGCGGTCGGCCGGGTCGCGCTCGGCTACCTGTCCGGCCAGGGTTCCCAGCAGGGCGGCGCCACCATCACCCAGCAGCTGGCCAAGATGCTCTACACCCCGGGGCGTTCCGGCCTGGCCAGTGAGATCGAGCAGGTGGTCATGGCGGTCAAGCTGAACTTCAGCTACAGCAAGGCCCAGATCCTGCAGATGTACGCCGAGGTGGCCTACTTCGGCCAGAACTACTACAGCCTGGGCGCGGCCAGCTGCGGGTACTTCGGCGTGATGCCGGCCAGGCTGACCTGGCCGCAGGCGGCGATGCTGGCCGGGCTGGTACAGGCGCCGTCCGCCTACGATCCGGTGACCCACCCGGCCCTGGCCCGGGCGCGCGAGGTGCACGTGCTCAGCAGGCTGGTCGCGACCGGGATGCTCAGCCAGCCGCAGGCCAGCGCGGCGCTGGCTCAGCCTCTCCGCCCGGTGCCTCGCCAGCTGGCACGGGCAGCCCCCCGGCCAGGAACACCCACTTGCGGTAGGACCAGAACCTGAACAGCGTGCCGAGGCCGATCCCGAGCAGTAGCGCGATGTTCAGCGCGAGCGTGCTCTGGAAATCCAGGACGTAGTGGGTGAACCCGATGCACAGCAGCTGAATGGCCGTGCCTACCGCGTTCAGGATGACGAACAGGGCGAACTCCCGCGGCCGCCCGCTGTCGGCGCGATGCCGGAACGCCCAGTACCTGTTGCCTGCGAACCCCACGCAGGTCGCGACGGCATTCGCGATGAGGTTGGAGGTGAGCGGCCCGAGCCCGGCCCCGGAATGCAGGGCATTGGTACCGCCGACGGTCACGCCGAACGCCACCGAACCGACGATGAGGAACCGGATCGCCTCGCCGGTCAGCTGCCGGTAGCGCCGGTACAGGTCACCGGCGAAGTTCACCTGGTCATCGTCTCTTCCTGGCCGTAGCAGCGGGAAACCCATTCGGAATAGTCAGATCTCCACGGTAGCGTCGCGTCGTGCCAGAGTCAGACATCCTGGTCCGTGCGCGCGGCCTGACCAAGCGCTTCGGGGACTTCACCGCGGTTGACGGGATTGACTTCGAGCTGCGCCGTGGCGAGGCGTTCGGGTTCCTCGGGCCAAACGGCGCGGGCAAGTCCTCGACCATGCGCATGCTCGGCTGCGTGTCGCCGCCGAGCGGCGGCGAGCTGTCCATCCTGGGCCTGGACCCGGTCAGGGACGGATCGGCGATCAGGGCCAGGCTCGGCGTGGTGCCCCAGGAGGACACGCTCGACGTCGAGCTGACCGTGCAGGAGAACCTGCTGATCTACGGGCGCTACTTCGGCCTGCCCAGGCAGCTGATCAGGGAACGCACGACCCGGCTGCTGGACTTCGTCCAGCTCTCCGACCGCGCGACCGATCAGGTCGAGCCGCTGTCCGGCGGCCTGAAGCGGCGGCTCACCATCGCCCGCTCGCTGATCAACGAGCCGGACATCCTGCTCCTGGACGAGCCCACCACCGGACTCGACCCGCAGGCCAGGCACGTGGTCTGGGACCGGTTGTTCCGGCTCAAGCAGCAGGGCGTGACGCTGATCCTGACCACGCACTACATGGACGAGGCCGAGCAATTGTGCGACCGCCTGGTGGTGATGGACCACGGCACGATCGCAGCGGCGGGTTCGCCCCGCCAGCTGATCGACACCTACTCCACCGCCGAGGTGCTCGAGCTGCGGTTCGACCCGTCCACCCACGAGCAGGCCGCGGAGAAGCTGGCCGCCGTCCCGGCGGAGCGGATGGAGGTGCTCGCGGACCGGATCCTGCTGTACATCCCGAACGGCGACGCGGCCCTGGCCGGCGTGCATGAGCTCGGCCTGGACCCGCTGACCTCGCTGGTGCGCCGCAGCACGCTCGAGGACGTGTTCCTGCGGCTGACCGGCCGCCGGCTGGAGGACTGACCGATGGCAACCTCCGCCGTGCTGGCCGTCCGAGAGTTCCGGTTCTGGCTGACCGACTACCGCCGGACCTGGCGTGGCACGATCTACTCGAGCGTGCTCAACCCGGTCCTGTTCCTCGGCGCGATGGGGCTCGGCCTGGGCACGCTGGTGAACAAGCACGGCACCGCGCACCTGGGCGGGGTGAGCTACCTGGTGTTCCTGGCGCCCGGGCTGCTCGCCGCCACGGCCATGGAGACCGGGATCGGCGAGTGCACCTACCCGATCCTCGGCTCGGTGAAATGGAACCGCACCTACCAGGCGGCTGTGGCCTCGCCGCTGCGGCCGGGCGACGTCTTCCACGGGCACCAGCTGTTCGTGACGATGCGGCTACTAATGAACTGCGCGATATTCCTCGCGGTGATGGCGGCGTTCGGCGCGGCGCGCTCGCCCGCGGTGATCGCAGCGCTGCCGGCCGCAGTGCTCACCGGCCTGGCGTTCGCCGCTCCGGTCGAGGCGTGGGCGATCACCCGGAACAAGGACAGCGGCTTCGCCGTGGTGTACCGGTTCGTCTTGATCCCGCTGTTCCTGTTCTCCGGCACCTTCTTCCCCGTCACCCAGCTCCCGGCCTGGATCCGCCCGGTCGCCTACCTCACCCCGCTGTGGCACGGGGTAGCGCTGTGCCGGGGGATCAGCCTGGGGACGCTGACCGCCGGGTCCGCCATCCTGCACGTCGGCTACCTGACCGCGTTCGTGGCGGCGGGGCTGCTGGCCGGGCAGCGGACGTACCGGAGGCGGCTGCATGCCTGAGAGGGCGGGGAGGCGGCCGTGACCGCGCCGACGCTGGGCGAGGCGGCCGGGCTGCTGCGGGTACTGCCCGTCCCGGTGCGATCCCGCGTCCGCCTGCACCTGGTCGAGCGGCACGCCCGCGTCTACCGGCATGCATGGCTGATGCTGGTTTCCGGGCTGCTCGAGCCGCTGTTCTACCTGCTGTCCATCGGCGTCGGCCTCGGCCAGCTGGTGGGCAGCGTGGCCGTCCCGGGTGCCGGCCGGGTCAGCTACACCGCGTTCGTGGCCCCGGCCCTGCTGGCCAGTTCGGCGATGAACGGAGCCATCTACGACTCGACCTTCAACGTGTTCTTCCGGATCAAGTACGCCAAGCTGTATGACGCGGCGCTGGCCACCCCGATGCGCCCGGTCGACCTGGCGCTCGGCGAGATCACCTGGGCGCTGATCCGCGGCGGCTTGTACGCGTGCGCGTTCATGGTGATCATGCTGGCCATGGGCCTGGTCCACTCAGCCTGGGCGGTACTCGCGGTGCCGGTCGCGCTGCTGATCGGGTTCGCGTTCGCCGCGGCCGGGATGGCGGGCACGACCTACATGCGCAGCTGGCAGCATTTCGAGTACGTCACGCTGGCCACCCTGCCGATGTTCTTGTTTTCCGCGTCGTTCTACCCGCTGACCGTGTACCCGCCGGCGGTGCGGGTCGTGGTGGAATGCACGCCGCTGTACCAGGGCGTCGCGCTGCTCCGCGGGCTCACCCTCGGCGTGGTGGGCCCGGTCATGCTGCTGCACGCCCTATACCTGGCGGTGATGGGCCTGGCCGGCCTGTCAATCGCCAGCCGCCGGGTCGGGCGCCTGCTGCTCAAGTAGCCGTCCTGGCGCCGGCCGGCGTGAAATACCGCCGCGGGTTGGCCACGAGCATCTCCTCGACCTGCTGCTCGCTGACGCCCTGCTCGCGCAGCGCGGGCAGCACCTCGTCCAGCAGGTGCTCCAGGTGCCAGTTCGGCGCGAACGCGTCGATCAGGCCGGCCGGGAACCAGTCGATGTGGCAGGACGCGTCGTGCGAGAGCACCATGCGGTCGGCGTAGCCGCGCGCGGCCAGCGCCGCGACCGCGGCCACCCGCCGCTCGAACGGGAGCAGGATGTCCAGGCCGAACCGGTCCATGCCGAGCAGGCAGCCCGCGTCGGCCAGCCGGGTCAGGTAGTCCAGGTCGTCGGTGTCGCCGCTGTGCGCCATCAGCACGCGGGACGGGTCGGCGCCCTCCTCGCCGAGGACGCGCAGCGCCTCGAGGCCGGACTGGCTGGCCGGGTGGGTGTGCACCATGACCGGCGCGCCGGTGATCACGTGCGCCCTGGCCACCGCGCGCATCACGCGCTCCACCCCGGGGGTGAGGCCCTCCTCATCGATGCAGCACTTGAGGAACGCGGCCTTGACGCCGGTGTCGGCGATTCCCTCGGTGATGTCGGCGGTGAACAGGTCCGTCATCGGGTCGTGGCCGTCGGCGCCGCTGTCCGGTCCGCGGTAGCGGAAGTACAGCGGGATGTCGTTGTAGGTGTACAGGCCGGTGGCCACGATGATGTTGATGCCGGTGCGGGCGGCCACCCGCTGAACGCGCGGGATGTTGCGGCCGATCCCCACCACGGTCGGGTCGGCGATCGTGGCCACGCCGCGCCCGGCGAGCGCGCTGAGCTTGGCCGCGGCCGCGCCGACCTGCTCCTCCTCGTCCCAGTCGGCGTAGTTCTGCCGGATCTCCTCGTTCAGCACGAACACGTGCTCGTGCATGAACACCCGGCCGAGTTCGGTCACCGGCACCGGCCCGCGCACCGTCTGCACGGCGGCCGGCGCTCCCGCCTGGTCGGGCTCCGTCGCGGTCATGGGGCCAGGCTAGGGAAAGTGACCGGTCGGTAGATAGTCTTTGTCCGGACTCGCGGGACAAGCCGGAGGGTGCGCAATGGACTTCGGGTACGACGCACGCACGGAAGAACTGCGCGAGCAGCTCACCGCCTTCATGGCCGAGCGCATCTACCCGGCCGAGCCGGTGCTGCGCGACCAGGTGGCAGAGGCCGCGGCCGAGGGCCGGCGGTGGGAGCGCCCGCCGGTGATGGCCGAGCTCAAGGCGGAGGCGCGCCGCCGTGGGTTGTGGAACCTGTTCCTGCCGCGCGGCCCGCACACCGAGCACCTGCCCGGCGCCAGCGCGGGGCTGACCAACCTGCAGTACGCGCCGCTGGCGGAGATCATGGGCCGCAGCCCCACGCTGGCGCCCGAGGCGCTCAACTGCGCCGCGCCGGACACCGGCAACATGGAGCTGCTGGCCGAGTTCGGCACCGCCGCCCAGCGGGACCGGTGGCTCAAGCCGCTCCTCGAGGGCGAGATCAGGTCGGCGTTCTGCATGACCGAGCCGGACGTCGCGTCCTCGGACGCCAACAACATCGCGACCAGGATCGAGCCCCGCGGCGCTGACTACGTGATCAACGGCACGAAGTGGTGGTCGTCCGGCGCGATGAATCCCCGCTGCGAGATCCTGATCGTGATGGGCCGCACCGACGACCAGGCGCCGCCGCACAAGCAGCAGTCCATGGTCCTGGTGCCGCGGGAGACCAGCGGCGTGCACATCCGCCGCAGCATGAGCGTGTTCGGTTACGACGACGCGCCGCACGGCGGCCACGCGGAGATCGAATTCCGCGATGCGAGGGTGCCGGCCGACAACCTGATCGCCGGCGAGGGCGACGGCTTCGCGATCGCGCAAGCCCGGCTCGGCCCGGGCCGCATCCACCACTGCATGCGGCTCATCGGCGCCGCCGAGCGCGCCCTCGAGCTCATGTGCCGCCGCGTGATGTCGCGCACCGCGTTCGGCGGCCCGCTGGCCGAGCAGAGCGTCGTCCAGGGCTGGATCGCCGAGTCCCGGGTGCGCATCGAGGCGGCCCGGCTGCTGGTGCTCAAGACCGCGTGGCTGATGGACACCGTCGGCAACAAGGGCGCGCACACCGAGATCCAGGCCATCAAGATCGCCACTCCGGCGATGGCCGAGTGGGTGATCGACAAAGCGATCCAGGCGCACGGCGCGGGCGGGGTCAGCCAGGACTTCCCGCTGGCCCAGCTGTGGGCGAACGCGCGGGCGCTGCGCTTCGCCGACGGCCCGGACGAGGTGCACAAGCGGTCGCTGGCCCGCCGGGAGCTGCGCAAGTACCGCACCGAGACCTGAACCCGGGCCGCCAACCCGGCGCCCGCCCGCCCGCGACCAGGAGGACCACATGCCAGCAGACACCCAACGTGTCGCCATCGTCACCGGTGCCGCCCGCGGCATCGGCGCCGCCACGAGCCGCCGGCTGGCCGCCGACGGGATGGCCGTCGCCGTGCTCGACCTGGACGAGCCCAACTGCGCCGGCACGGTGGAGTCGATCACCTCCGGCGGCGGCCGGGCGGTCGCGGTCGGCGCCGACGTCAGCCAGGCCGACCAGGTCGAGGCGGCGGTGGGCAAGGTCGTGGCCGAGCTGGGGCCGCCCGCCGTGCTGGTGAACAACGCCGGCGTGATCCGGGACAACCTGCTGTTCAAGATGACCGAGGACGACTGGGATACGGTGCTCGGCGTGCACCTGCGCGGCGCGTTCCTGATGAGCAAGGCGGCGCAGAACCACATGGTGGACCAGCGCTACGGGCGCATCGTCAACCTGTCGTCGAGCTCGGCGCTGGGCAACCGCGGCCAGGTCAACTACTCGGCGGCCAAGGCCGGGATGCAGGGGTTCACGAAGACGCTGGCCATCGAGCTCGGCCAGTTCGGCATCACCGCCAACGCGGTCGCGCCGGGCTTCATCGCCACCGACATGACCGCGGCCACCGCGGCCCGGATCGGCATGGACTTCGATGAGTTCCAGAAGGCGGCCGCCACCCAGATACCGGTGCGCCGGGTCGGCCAGCCCGCCGACGTGGCGAACGTCATCTCGTTCCTGGTCAGCGAGGACGCCGGGTTCGTCTCCGGCCAGGTGATCTACGTGGCGGGCGGCCCGCTGTGCTGACCGAGGCCGAGGCGGGCGGCGCGGCGGCCGGCCCCGATGACATCCGCCGCCGGGTCGGCGACCTGCTGGCCGCGCACGACCCGGCCACCACGCCCCCGCTCGACTTCCTGCGCGCCCGGTTCGACGCGGGCCTGGCCTGGGTGCACTACCCCCCCGGCCTCGGCGGCCTGGGCGCGCCGCGCCCCCTGCAGGCGATCGCTGACGCCGAGCTGGCGGCGGCGGGCGCGCCGGACAACAACCCGCGGCGGATCGGGATCGGCCTGGGCATGGCCGCGCCGACCATCCTGGCCTTCGGCACCCCGGAGCAGCAGCACCGCTGGCTGCGCCCGCTGTGGACCGGCGAACAGGTGTGGTGCCAGCTGTTCAGCGAGCCCGGCGCCGGCTCCGACCTGGCCGGCCTGGCCACCAGGGCGGAGCGCGCCGGCGACGGCTGGCGGGTCAGCGGGCAGAAGGTCTGGACATCGATGGCGCACCAGGCCCGGTGGGCGATCCTGGTGGCCCGGACCGACCCGGACGTGCCCAAGCACGCCGGCCTGAGCTACTTCGCGCTCGACATGACCGCACCCGGGGTGGAGGTGCGGCCGCTGCGCCAGCTCACCGGGGAGGCCGAGTTCAACGAGGTCTTCCTGGCCGACGCGCCGATCCCGGACACCGACCGGATCGGCGCTGTCGGCGAGGGCTGGCGGGTCGCCACCGCGACGCTCATGAACGAGCGGGTGGCGATAGGCGGCGGCACCCTGCCCCGGGAGGGCGGGATGATCGGCGGCGCGGTGGCGACCTGGCGGGACCACCCGGAGCTGCGCACCCCGGGCCTGCACGACCGGCTGCTGCGGCTGTGGCTGGACGCCGAGGTGGCCAGGATCGCCGGCGCCCGGCTGCGGCAGCAGCTGACGGCCGGCCAGCCGGGCCCCGAAGGCTCGGCCGCCAAGCTCGTCTTCGCCCGGCTCAACCAGGAGATTTCCGCCCTCGAGGTGGAACTGGCCGGCGGTGAGGGGCTGCGTTACGACGACTGGACCATGCGCCGGCCGGAGGCCGCGAACTTCTACGGCCGCGGCCCCGGTTACCGCTACCTGCGCGCCAAGGGCAACTCCATCGAGGGCGGTACCTCGGAGATTCTGCGCAACATCATCGCCGAGCGGGTGCTCGGCCTGCCGCCGGAAATCCGGGTGGACAAGGACGTGCCGTGGAAAGACCTGCCGCGATGAGCCAGCCCGAGATCCCCGGCCTCCTCTACAGCGAGGCGGAAAACGACCTGCGGCAGGCGGTACGGGCATTTTTCACCGAACGGTGCCAGCCGGCCGACGTGCTCGCCCGCACCGAGCGCGGCGATGCCTATGACCTGGGGCTCTGGCACACGCTGGCCGCGGACCTGGGCTGCGGCGGGCTCCTGGTCCCGGAGTCGGCCGGCGGGGCGGGCGCGTCTTACCGCGAGGCCGCGGTGGTCGCCGAGGAAACCGGGCGGTCGGCCGCCCCGGTTCCCTACCTGGGCAGCGCGGTGGTCGCCACCGCCGCGCTGCTCGCCGCGGCCGGCCCGGAGCCCGCCGCCGATCCCGACCGCAAGCTGCTCGGGTCGCTGGCGGACGGCACCGTGACCGCGGCGCTGGCGGTCCCGTTCGAGTCCGCGCCGGATGGCGAGTTGCCCCGCTCGGTCCGGGTGACCGGGCCGCCGCCGGGCGGCTCGCCAGCAGGTGACCCGGGGGCCGGCCCGGCAGCCGGCTCGGCCCGGCTGACCGGCACCGCGGCCCGGCTCGCCGACGCGCTGCCCGCCGACGTGCTGCTGGTACCGGCCGACGGCGTGCCCTACGGGCTCTACGCGGTGGACGCGCAGGCCGGCGGGGTGACGAGGTCGCCCGTGGTCTCGCTGGACGGCACCAGGCAGCTGTGCGATCTGACGCTGGACGCGGTGCCGGCCCGGCGCATCGCGGCCGGGGACACCGCCGCCGCAGCGGTCCGCGCGGCGCTGTCGGCCGGGGCGGCCACGCTCGCCGCCGAGCAACTGGGCCTGGCCGAACGCTGCCTGGAGATGACCGTCGGATACGCCAAGGAGCGCCGCCAGTTCGCCCGCCCGATCGGCTCGTTCCAGGCGATCAAGCACCGGCTGGCCGACCTGTACGTGCTCGTCGCGCAGGCCCGCGCGGCGTCCAGGTACGCGGCCGCCTGCCTGGCCGACGGCAGCCCGGACGCCCCGGTAGCCGTGGCGATGGCCAAGGCGTACTGCGGCGAGGCAGCCGTCAAGGCGGCCGAGGAGTGCGTGCAGCTGCACGGCGGCATCGGATTCACCTGGGAGCATCCCGCTCACCTGTACCTGAAGCGGGCCAAGAGCGGCTCGATCGCGTTCGGCACGCCGGACCGGCACCGCGCCGCGCTGGCCGGGCTGGTCAACCTGCCGGGGGTCACCGCGTGAAGTCCGTCGCCGGGGCCGGCGTGGTCGTCACCGGGGCGGGCAGTGGCATCGGCGCGGCGCTGGCGGCCAGGTTCGCCGCCGAGGGCGCCCGGGTCGTGGTCAACGACATCGACCCGCAGGCGGCGGCGCGGGTGGCCGAGTCCTGCGGCGCGGTGGCGGTACCGGGCGACGCCGCCAGCGAGGAGGGCGTGGCCTGGCTGATCGGCGCGGCGAGGGAAAGCCTGGGCGAGATCGACCTGTACTGCGCCAACGCCGGGGTGGCCCGGCCGGGCGGCGCGGACGCGGACGAGGCCGCGTGGGATCTGTCCTGGCAGGTCAACGTCATGGCGCACGTCAGGGCGGCCCGGCTGCTGCTGCCGCCGTGGCTGGAGCGCGGCCGCGGACACCTGATCTGCACGGTGTCGGCGGCCGGGCTGCTCACCATGCTCGGCTCCGCGCCCTACTCGGTCACCAAGCACGCCGCGCTCAGCTTCGCCGAGTGGCTGACCGCCAGTTACGCCCACCGCGGGATCACCGTGCAGGCGCTCTGCCCGCAGGGCGTGCGCACCCCGATGCTGGACGCGGCCGGGCCCGTCGGCCGGATCCTGCTCGGCGACTCCGCGGTCACGCCCGAGGCCGCGGCGGACGCGGTGGTGACCGGGATCGCCGGCGGCCAGTTCCTGATCCTGCCGCACCCCGAGGTCGCCCGCATGTACGCGGGCCGCGCGGCGGATCCGGACCGCTGGCTGGGCGGCATGAACAAGCTCCAGCGCCACGTGGAGGACCAGCAGGCCTAGGCCGTCAGTGCTCAGCTCGCTGTCGCGGCGGGCGCCCGCCTATTATCCGGGAAGCGGGCGGCACAAGCGCTCGCTTCCCGCCGGTCACCGACAAGGAGAGATCTGCTCGTGACTTCACGCCGCGATGTCGTAGTGGTGGGCGGTGGCCATAACGGCCTGGTCGCCGCCGGGTACCTGGCCAAGGACGGGCTGGACGTCCTCGTCTGCGAGCGGCGGGGCGTCCTCGGCGGCGCCGCGGTCAGCGAGCGCCCGTTCGGTCCTGATTACCTGATCACCTCGCTGTCGTACGTGGTGTCACTGCTGCCGCCGGACCTCATCACCGACCTGCAACTGGCCCGGCACGGATACCACGTGTTCCCGCAGGGACCGTACTTCGCGCCCCGCGCGGACGGCAGGTACCTGCGGCTGCCCGACGATCCGGCCGGCCGCCGCGACGAGATTGGGAAGTTCTCCGCTGCCGACGCCGCGGCCTACCCCCGCTACGAGGCGCATCTGCGCGCGATCGGGCAGGTGCTGGGGCCGATGCTGGAGGAGATCCCGCCGCGGCTCGGCTCCCGTCGGCCCGCGGACGTGGCCCGGCAGGCCATGCTGCTGCGGCACCTGCGCAAGCTGGATGCCCGCGGCGCGGTGGACGTCACCCGGCTGCTGACCGGGAGCATCGCCGACCTGCTGGACCAGTACTTCGAGTCGGACGCGATTCGCGGGCTGCTGTCGGTGTCGGGCGTGATCGGCACCTGGGCGGGCCCGCGGTCGGCCGGCACGGCGTACGTGATGCTGCACCATCACATCGGCGACACGGGGGGGCAGGCCGGGGCCTGGGGGTTCCCGCGCGGCGGGATGGGCGGGGTCACCCAGGCGCTGGCCGCGGCCGCCCGGTCGTTCGGCGCCGAGCTCCGCGCCGGCGCCCCGGTGGCCCGGATCCGGACCACGCCGGCCGGCCGGGTCAGCGGGGTGACCCTGGCCTCCGGGGAGGAGATCGACGCGGACACGGTGATAACGACCGTGCACCCGAAGATCGCGTTCCTGGAGCTGGTCGACCCGGCGGCGCTGCCCGAGCCGTTCCTGGCCGACATCCGCAGCTGGCAGACCCGCAGCGGCACCGTGAAGATCAACCTGGCCCTCGACCGGCTGCCGGTGTTCGCCAGCCACCCGAACTATGATCCGCAGGTGCACGGGGGCACGATCGTACTGGCGGAGAGCCTGGACGACATCGAGAACGCGTTCCAGGAGGCGGTGTCGGGCAAGCCGTCGGCCCGCCCGTTCGCCGACATCTGCATCCCCAGCGTGTTCGACGACTCGCTCGCCCCCGCCGGCCAGCACGTGATGTCGATGTTCACCCAGTGGGCTCCCGAGGGCTATGCGGATGCCCCGGACGAGACCGAGCTGGAGGCCTACGCCGACCGGGTGATCGCGCGGATGGAGGCGGTGGCGCCCGGCTTCACCGGCTCGATCCGGCACCGCCAGGTGATCGGCCCGCACACGATGCAGCGGGAGTACGGCCTGGTCGGCGGGAACATCTTCCACGGCGAGCTCAGCCTCGGGCAGATGTTCCACGGCCGGCCCGCGGCCGGCTATGCCGACCTGCGCACGCCGGTGCGCGGCCTGTACCAGGCCGGCTCGGCCACCCACGGGGGAGGCGGCGTCACCGGCATTCCCGGGCGTAACGTCGTCCGCCAGATCCGCGCCGACCGCCGCGCCGACCGCTGGCGCCGCCGGCTCGGCCGGGTGCCCGCGTAACCGGTGAACGGGCCGGCAGCGGCCCGCTCCCTGCCCGTTCACGGTACTGGGTTACCGTACTGCTGGGGTGTGGCCCTCCCCTGGGGTACCCAGGGGAGGGCCCGCTTGTCCTGGCTGTCTCAGCGAGGACTCAGGTGCAGGATGATCACCTCGTCGGTGCCCGTACCCGCGTTGTTGTTGGTGCCCGAGGGCTGTCCTGAATCGTAGGGGTTGGACTGCGTCGGCCAGCCGACCCAGTGCTGGGAGTTGTACTCGAACCAGTCCGACGCGGTCGTGATGGGGATGACCGGCAGGTTCGAGGCGACGTACTTCTCGATCGGCACGAGGGCGGACGTCTGACTGCTCACCGTGGAGGCCCCGGCCACCTGGGCCAGCTGAGAGTCGATGGCCGGATTCTTCAGCCGCTCGTAGTCGCCGGTGGCGGCGCTGCCCTTGGTGAGGGAGCTGTCCAGCCAGTTGTCGTACAGGTTGTACGGCGTGACGCCGCCGTTCGACCAGTGCTCGGCCAGCGAGAAGTTGCCGCTGCCCATGTCGGCGTTCCAGGCGTTCACGCTGATGCCCTGGAACGTCGCGTCGATGCCGGCGCTCTTGAGTTCCTGCGCGGCGATGGAGCCGACCTCCGCGTAGTCGGTGTAAGCGGACGGGCTGATCAGCGTGACCGAGACGGTCTTGCCGCCCTTCTGGTAGAAGCCGTTGGAGCCCTTGGTGTACCCGGCGCTCTTCAGCACCTGCTGGGCCGCGGCCGCGTTGGCGTGGGTGGACATGGTCATGCTGGCGACCGGCCCGGCCCAGGCGGAGTAGGTCGGCAGCGTGATGCCGGTGGCGTTGGTTATCGGGTTCTCCAGGCCGGCCTCGCCCTCCGACGCCAGCAGCGTGCGGTCCAGGGCCAGGCTGATCGCCTTGCGCACCGGCAGCTGGTTGGTCGGCCACTTGTTCAGGTTGGGGATGAAGGCGTTCGTGCTGCCGGGCGCCTCCCAGAAGTGGTGGGTTGAGGGTGACTTGGCCACGAAGTCCTTCTGCAGGCCGGGAATGAAGTTGCCGGTCCAGTCGATCTGCCCGGTGAACAGCGCGTTCAGCGCGCCGGTGTTGGAGGTGTAGACCGGGAAGAAGACGTTCTGCACCTTGGCCTTCGAGGCCTGCCAGTAGCCCTCGTTCTTGGTCAGCGTGAACCCCTGCGGGGTGAAGGACTTGAGCTTGTAGGGTCCGGTGCCGACGGGGTTCGGGTCCGCGTACGTGGCCGGGTTCTTGACCTTGCTCCAGATCGCCTGCGGGAGGATCGGCACGCCGGCGACCTCCTGCAGGTTGGTGTACTGCGCCGAGGAGAAGGTCAGCGTGACGGTGTTGCCCGAGGTGCTCACGCTCTTGATGGGCAGCCCGCCCAGGTTGATGGACGCGTTGTTCTTCACCAGGTTGTAGGTGAACGCGACGTCGGCGGGCGTCAGCGGCGTCCCGTTGTTGAACTTCACGCCCGAGCGGAGGGTGAAGGTGACCGTCTTGCCGCCGTTCGCCCACTTGTAACTGGTCGCCAGCCACGGGTAGTACTGGGGCGGCTTGGCGATGTTGAACTGAAGCAGCGGCTCGTAGATGAGTCCGTCCGCCCCCATGCCCCATATGGGCTGGGTGGCGATGAACGGGTTGAACGACTGGGTGATCGTGCTTTCCGGCGAGCTTTCCATGACGAGCGTGTGCGACGTGGTGCCCGAGCCCGACGAGGCAGTCGGCGGGTTGCTCGATGAGCACGCGGCTGCCCCGGCGGCGAGGGCGACGGCCGCGGTCACGGTTACCAGTTTTCTGGGGCCTAGCATTCTCGAGATGATCATTTTCGTTTCCTGTCGTCGAAACGGCCGATACCCCCCGATGCGGAGCGGTGAGCTAGCTGGTCATAGCCCACCCCCCTGCGGCTCGGCGAGAATGTCGGGCGCGGCGGCGTCCAGCCGCCAGCAGGCAGCTGCCCGCGTGGCCGAGACTCGTTGCAGGGCGGGGTTGTCCCGCCGGCAGCGGTCGTCGGCCAGCGGGCACCGGGTGCTGAACGGGCAGCCGGTGGCGGCCGGGCCGGTGTTCTCCGCCCGGCGCTCGGCACCGCTGCCGGCGTGCAGCCCGGACCCGAGGTTATCCGGATCCGGCGCCGAGGCGACCAGCAGCTGGGTGTAGGGATGCGCCGGGTGCTGGGTCACTTCCTCGGCCGGGCCGCGCTCGACGATCTGCCCCGCGTACATGACGAGCACCTCGTCGGCGAAGTAGCGCGCCGAGGCGATGTCGTGGGTGATGTACAGCAGCGCGAGCCGGAAGCGCCGGCGCAGGTCGTCGAGCAGGCTCAGCATCTCGAGCCGGATCGAGACGTCGAGCATGGAGACCGGCTCGTCGGCCAGCAGGACCTCCGGGCGCGCGGCGAGAGCCCGGGCGAACGAGACCCGCTGCCGCTGGCCGCCGGACAGCTCGTGCGGGAATTTGGGCAGGAACTGTCCGGGTGGCGTGAGCCGCACCTGCTCCAGCAGGGCGGCGGTCTCCTGGCTGACCTCCTGCCTGGAGTGCTTGTCCTGCCGCAGCTTCACCGGGCGCTCCAGGTGGTAGCTCACGGTGTGCACCGGATTCAGCGAGGAGAACGGGTCCTGGAAGACGAGCTGGACCTTGCTCTTGTACTGCCGGAAGGCCCGGCTGCGCGAGACGTCCACCGGCTGGCCGTCCAGGCGCACCGAGCCGGAGGTGAGCCGCTCCTGCCCGGCCAGCAACCTGGCGACCGTCGACTTGCCCGAGCCGCTCTCGCCCACCAGGGCGGTGGCGGCACCGCGGTAGAGGTTGAAGGAGACGTCGCGCACCGCGTGCAGGATCGCCCCGCGGCCCAGCCGGAAGTCCTTGCCGAGCGAGACGGCCTCCATGGCCAGCGGCCCGCGTTCGGCGGCTACCGAGGCCACGTCGCCGTCCGGCGGCGGTCCCGGGATCCCGTTGCTGCTCATGTGCTCAGCTCCCCGTGCTGGTCGCGGCCGGGCGGCCCGCCGGCCCCGGCGGAGCGGGCGTCCCGGGCAGTACGAACGGGCAGGCGGTCACGTGCGCGGGGTCCAGGGAGGAGGCGACCGGCAGCAGCCGCATGTCGATGTCGGCGCAGGCCTGGGTGGCATAGCCGCAGCGGGGTATGAAGGGGCAGCCTGATGGCGGGTCGTGCAGGTCGGGCGGGGAGCCCGGGATACCCGCCAGGTCGCGGCGGGCCCCGCGCAGCGAGGGGAACGAGTTGAGCAGGCCCCGGGTGTACGGGTGGGCCGGCTCGTGCTGGATCTCGCGGGCCGTGCCGAACTCCAGGAGCTGCCCCGCGTACATCACCGCGATCCGGTCGGCCAGCTCGAGCAGCAGGGACAGATCGTGGGTGATGAACAAGATCGAGAAGCCCAGGCTCTCTTTGAGCTCCACGATCTGGGTGAGAATGTCGCGCTGGACCACGACGTCGAGGGCGGTGGTCGGCTCGTCCATGATGACCACTTCCGGCTCGGTGGCCAGGGCCATGGCGATCATCACCCGCTGCCGCATGCCGCCGGAGAGCTCATGGGGGTAGCTGCGCAGGCGCGAGCGCGGGATGCCGACCATCTCGAGCAGCGAGCCCGCCTTGTCCCGCGCCTCCTGCCGGGAGACCCGCAGGTGGGCGTGGATGACGTCAACGAGCTGGTCACGGACGTTGAGCACGGGATTCAGCGCGTTCATCGCGCTCTGGAAGACGATGGCGATCTCCCGCCAGCGCAGCCGGCGTAGATCGTCGGCGTGCACGTGCAGAATCTCCATCGGCGCGACCGAGCGCCGGCCCCGGTAGCGGACGTTGCCGTTGGTGATGAGCGCGGGAGCCCGGAGCAGCCGGCAGGCACCGTAGGCGAGCGTGGACTTGCCCGATCCGCTCTCGCCGACCAGGCCGACCACCTGACCGGGGTAAAGCTCGAGGTTCACCCGGTTCACTGCCTGCACGTCGCCGTCCGGGGTGCGGTACACCACCGAGAAGTCGGAGATGGCGAGCACGGGCTCGTCGGCGCCGCGGGGGGGCGGGACGGCGGGCGGGCCGGCGGCGCCGTGGCCGGTGCTCACGACAGATCACCGCCGGGAGTGCGGCCCAGTGAGCGCCCGGCCCGGTTCCCGGCCCTGTCCTGCTCGTCGAGCAGCGAGCTGCGGGAGAACGCGTGCAGCAGGCCGGCCAGCCGGCTGCGCGGTGGCGGCGCGGCCTGCAGCACCGGGGTCGGGTCGGTCGGGCGCAGCTTGCGCCAGGCCGTCTGGCTGGCTTCGCCGGCGTTGCGTAGCCGCGGGTTCCCGAGCTCGTCGATACCGCTGTTCAGCAGCACGAGGGCGGTGCCGATCAGCGCCACGGCCAGCCCGGGCGGCACGAACCACCACCAGGCGCCCAGCTGGAGCGCCTGCTGGCTCTGCGCCCAGTACAGCATGGTGCCGAGGCTCCAGCTGGACAGGTCGGCGAGGCCGATGAAGGCCAGGGCGACCGAGGCACCTATCGCGTACAGCACCGTGTTCACGAAGTTCGCCGCGATCAGGCTCACCTCGTTCGGCACGATCTCGAAGGCCAGGATCCGCCAGGTCCGCTCGCCGGTCTCTCTGGAGGCGGCCACGAAGTCGCGGCCGCGGATCGCCAGGGTCTGCGCGCGGATCAGCCGCGCCCCCCACGGCCAGCCGAGCCCGCTGAGCACGACGATGGTGGCCAGCTGGCCCTTCTGCGGCAGGTAGCCGAGCAGGATGATGAGCAGGGGCAGCGCCGGGATCACCAGGAACACGTTGGTGGCCAGCGACAGGAACTCGTCCCACCAGCCGCCGAGGAACCCGGCTGCCACCCCGACGACGATCGACAGTACCGACGCGATGACACCGACGCCGAGCGCCAGCTCCAGCGTGAGGCGGATGCCGGTCAGCAGCTGGGCGAGCACGTCCTGGCCGCTCTGGGTGGTGCCCAGCAGGTGCGCCGCGTCCGGCGGGTGCAGCGAGAGCCCGAACGAGGGGTTCTGAAACCCCGGGTCGTAGGGGCTGACCATCGGCCCGACGATGGCGGCCACGATGAACGCGCCTAGCAGGAGTGCACCCACCTTGGCCCGCGTGGGCAGGCGCCGCCAGAGCCCGCGCCGCCGGCGGACTTCCGGCACCGCCGCCGGCTCGGTGCTGACCGGGAGCGCGACGGTCATCGGGTCACCTCCCGTGCTCGCGCCCGCGGATCGGCCGCGACGATGATCAGGTCCACGACGAAGTTGGCCAGCAGGACGGCAAAGGTGATCACGAGGAAGATGGCCTGCATCAGCGGGAAGTCGTTCGACGTGACCGCGTTCAGCAGCAGCAGGCCAATCCCCGGGTAGGAGAAGACGATTTCCATGACGATGGCCCCGGAGATCACGAAGCCCAGCGCGAGGCCGAACCCCTGCAGCTGGGGCAGCAGCGCATTGCGGGTCGCATAGGTCCAGATGACGCGGCGGTTGGGCAGCCCCTTAGCCTGGGCGGCGAGCACGTAATCCTCGCCGATCGTGGTGAGCATCAGGTTGCGCATCTGCAGCATCCAGCCCGCCACCGAGGCGATGACGATGGTGAAGGCGGGCAGCAGCGAGTGATAGATGGCGCTGCTGATGAAGTCCCAGTGCCAGCCGGGGATCAGGCCGCCCGTATACCCCTGGCCCAGCGGGAAGACGTGGGTGCGGACCGCGAACAGCTCGAGCAGGATCAGCGCGAGGAAGAAGTACGGCATCGCCTGGAAGAACATGAGCCCGGGCAGGACCCGGTCGAGCCAGCCCCCGCGCCGCCAGCCGGCCATGATGCCCAGGGCGGTGCCCACGAAGAAGGCGATGAGCGTCGCCGTGCCCACCAGCGTGATCGTCCAGGGGATCGTCTGGACGAGCAGGCTCGACACGCTGGCCGGGTACTGGGACACGTCGACACCGAAGTTGAAGTGCGAGATATCGACGAGGTAGGCCCAGTACTGGTGCCAGATGGAGCCGGGGTGGCCGACGCCGAGCATGGCCTCCAGCGCCCGGTAGGCCGAGGGCGTCAGGTTGGGGAACTTCGACATGACGGCCTGCACGGCGTTCCCCGGCATCGCGCGCGGGATGAAAAAGTTGATCGTCAGCGCGACCCAGGCCGCGACCAGGTAGAAGACGACGCGACGGGCAATGAAGGGCATCGCCGGCTCCTAGCTCGCTGGGGCTGGGGTCTTGCGCCGGCCGCGCCGGGGCGGCGCGGCCGGGCCGGGTGCGGAACGGCTGGCGCCCAGCGCCGGTACTGGCTGGCGCGTCGCGGTGCCGGGCGGGCAGCCGCAGCTGGAGCGCAGCACGAGCTCGGCCGGCAGCAGTTCCACCTTCGGGGTCATGCTCGGCCGGGCGATGCGGTCGAGCAGGCGGGTGCACGCACGCTCGCCCAGCAGGCGCATCGGCTGGTGAACGGTCGTGAGCGGCGGGACGCACAAGCTGGCGGGGAAGATGTCATCGAAGCCGACCACCGCGACCTGCTCGGGCACCCGCACCCCGGCTCGGCCGAACGCCCGCAGCACCCCGATGGCCATCAGGTCGTTCGCGCAGACGACCGCGTCGGGCAATTGCTCACCGCAGGCCGCGAGCAGTTGCGCCCCCGCTTCCTCGCCGCTGTGGACGGTGAAGGAACCCTGCGACGAGCCGACCAGCTGGCACTGCGGGTTAGCGGCCACCAGCTCGGCGAGCGCGATACGGCGCTCCTTCGCGTCCGGGGCGCTGGGCGGGCCGTCCACGTGGTACAGCCGTCGCCTGCCGTGGACCTCGATGAGGTGGGACACCAGCGCGGCGGAGCCGGATCGGTTGTCGGCCATCACCACGTCGGCCGCCCGCTCGTCCGGGTTCCCGGCGACGACGACCACCGGCAGCCGCTTGGCCAGCCGGGCCAGGAACTCCGACGGCACGACGCCTTCTCCGATCAGCATGCCGTCGACCTGGCCGGACAGGGACAGCAGCCGCGGCAGGTCAGGGTCTGTGGCCGCCTCCCGGAGATAGCTGATCAGCAGCGACCAGTTGTGGTCCCGGATCCGGGCCTCGACTCCGCGCAGTATCTCGTCGTAGAACAGCAGGCTCATGCTCTCGATGTCGTACTGCTGCCGGGGCGACTGGCGCTCCACGCAGACCAGGCCGATCACGTTCTTGCGGCGGCGCGACAGGCTCTGCGCGGCCCCGTCGGGGACGTAGCCGAGCTGGTCGATCACCCGCAGCACGCGGGCCCGCGTGCTGTCACGCACCCGGTCCTGGCCGTGCACCACCCGGGAAACGGTGGCGGTGGATACGCCCGCGTGGCGCGCGACGTCGTAGAGAGTTACCACGGTGCCCGGTCCCCGGGCCGCGGCGCGGCCGGCTGATACCCGTCGCGGCGCCGGCCATCGCCCGGCATCCAGGCCAGCGCGCGTGCGGGACGCCATGCTGTCGACGGGCCGGCCGGGGCCGTCTGGTCACGAACGGTCACGTCGCGTATCTTCGGGGTCATATCCCCACCTGGCGGAATGTCTAAGCGATTACATCTAAGCGCTTACATAGGCTGATCTAAGCGCTTACACTAGGACCCGGCCCGGGAGCCGTCAAGGGTTTGCGAGGCAGCCGGTGCCGCCGGAAGGACCATACAGGGTCCTGGTGCCAGGTGAAGGAGGGTTCATGACGACAACGGGATCCGGGACTGACGGTGCACTGCCCTTCCCGGCGGGTTTCGCCTGGGGCGCGGCCACGGCCGCCTATCAGGTCGAGGGGGCGGCCGACGCCGACGGCCGGGGCCCGTCGGTGTGGGACACGTTCAGCCACACGCCGGGTGCGGTGCACGGCGCGGACACCGGCGATGTCGCCTGCGACACCTACCACCGGTACCGGGAGGACGTCGAGCTGATGGCGTCACTCGGCCTCAACGCCTACCGTTTCTCGATCTCGTGGCCGCGTGTCCAGCCAGCCGGCCGGGGCGCGGTGAACCAGAAGGGCCTCGACTACTACCGGGCGCTGCTCGACCAGCTACGCGAGCACGGCATCACCGCCACCGTCACGCTCTATCACTGGGATCTGCCCCAGGCACTCCAGGACGAGGGCGGCTGGGCAGTGCGCGAGACCGCCAGGCGCTTCGCCGACTACGCGGCGATCATGGCCGAGGCGCTCGGCGACAGGGTCACCCGGTGGATCACCTTGAACGAGCCGCAGGTGGTGGCGAGCCACGGCTACCTGACCGGGGAGCACGCGCCGGGCGTGCGCGACGCCGCCGCGGCCGCAGCGACCACCCATCACCTGCTGCTGGGCCACGGGCTCGCCGTCCAGGCGCTGCGCGCCGTGACCCCGGACACCCCCGTGGGGATCACCCTGGACATGCATCCGGTGCAGGTGATCGGGAACCAGCGGCCCGATGTCCTGGAGCAGGCGCGGCTGATCACCGACGCGGGGCAGAACGGCCTGTTCCTCGAGCCGGTGCTGCAGGGCAGCTACCCGGCCCAGGCCAGGACGCCCCTCCTGCCGCCGGAGTCGGTCATCGCCGCGGGCGATATGGACACGATCAGCCAGCCACTCGATTTCCTCGGCGTCAACTATTACAGCGCGGTCTACCTGCGCGCCGGTGACCCCGACGACCTGCGGCGGAACGAGGAACCGGCCCGCTGCGCGGTTCCCGGTGTCGTGGAGTACCGCCCCGGCTGGCTCGAGCAGACGCCGATGGGCTGGCTCATCGACGCCGACGGGCTCTATGACCTCCTGCTGCGCCTGTCCAAGGAGGCCCCCGGCCTGCCCCTGTACGTGACCGAGAACGGCTGCGCCGCCGAGGACTACGTGAACCAGCATGGCCAGGTCAATGACGGCGAGCGGGTTTCCTACCTCCACCAGCACCTGGAGGCGGCCGCGCGGGCCATCAACGACGGAGCCAGGCTGGCCGGCTACTTCGTCTGGTCACTGCTCGACAACTTCGAATGGGGCTGGGGTTACCAGAAGCGTTTCGGCATCGTGTTCGTCGATTTCGGGACCCAGCGCCGGATTCCCAAGTCGAGCGCCCGTTTCTACTCCGACGTGGTACGCGCCAACGCCGTGCCGTCGCTGAGCCCCGGGAGGCCGCCGCTCGGGTGACCGCTGCCTTCAGCCCGTGATACGGGTCGGCCGAAACAGGCGCGAAACATCGGCGCCCTGCCCGCCAGCTCCGTTACCGAGCGCGTAACGACCGGGAAATGGGTCCGAAACCAGCCCGTGGGACACATGGACTGTTCCGAAGGACAGCGAAGCGGCCGTCCGGGATGCCCGGGGACGCGCCGCTGGCCCGGGCCATCCCGGCCGAGCGCTTCCCGGCAGCCCATGGAGGCGCGCAGTGGTTCCCTATCCGAGCTGGCTGAGTCCCGGGGACAACGCCTGGCAGCTGACGGCCGCGACCCTGGTCGGCCTGATGAGCATTCCGGCCATCGCCGTGCTCTACGGCGGGCTGGTGCAGCGCCGGTGGGCGATGAACACGGTGCTGATGGTGTTCAGCACGTTCTGCCTCACGCTCATCGTCTGGGTCCTGTGGGCGTTCAAGATGGGATTCGGCTCACCGTGGATTTCCACCTTCGTCGGCACGCCGGGCACGATCGTCGGCGCGGGCGCCGAGCAGGCACGGGCGGTCATCCCGTCACTCGCCGGGCTGATGCCGAAGTTCCGGTTCTCTGAAGCGTCCCTGGCCTACTTCCAGTTCGTGTTCGCCGCGATCACGCCGATCCTGTTCATCGGCAGCGTGATCGGCCGGATCAGCTTCAAGGTCTGGCTTATCTTCGTGCCGCTGTGGATCACCTTCGCCTACGCGGTCAACGCCTTCCTGCTGTGGGGCGGGGGCTACTGGGCCAGCCAGGGCGCCCTGGACTTCAGCGGCGGCTATGTGATCCACCTCGCGGCCGGGGTCTCCGGCTTCGTCGCCGCCGCGGTGGTGGGGCCGAGGCTGCGGCGCGACCGCGAGCGCGCCGTGCCGAACAACCTGCTGTTCGTGGCCGTCGGGGCCGGCCTGCTCTGGCTGGGCTGGAACGGGTTCAACGGCGGCGACCCGTACTTCGCCGGGGCGGACGCCGCCTCGGCGGTGGTCAACACCAACCTGGCGACCGCCGTCGCGATGCTGACCTGGATCGTCATGGACATGGCGTTCAGCCGCGAGCGCAAGCCGACCTTCCTCGGCGGCCTCAACGGCATGATCTGCGGCCTGGTCGCGATCACCCCGGCCGCGGGCTACGTGAACGGGGTCGGCGCGATCGTGATCGGCCTGGTCGCCTCGGCGGTCGTCTGGGTGGCCTGGACCTACCTGCCGCGGTACGTGTGGCCGTTCAACAAGGTAGACGACGCGCTGGGGGTCGTTTACACGCACGGCATAGCCGGGCTGCTCGGCGGCCTCATGGTCGGGCTGTTCGCCGACCCCCAGATGGTCGTTTACCTGGGTCTCGGCCGCAGCGCCGACGTGACCACCTCGGGGCTGTTCTACGGTCACCCGAAGCAGCTGGCCATCCAGGCAGGCGCGGCGCTGACCGTCATCGTCTGGGATGCGCTCGTCACGTTCCTGCTGCTCAAGGGCATCGGCCTGTTCATGAAGCTGCGGATACCCGACGCGGAACTGGAGATCGGCGACGTGGCGGTGCACGGCGAGGAGGTCTACCCATCCGAGGAACTGGTCCGGGTGGGGGCGTCCGGGATGCCGGCCGCGGCCGGCGCCCCGGACCGGGCGGCCCTGCCGGACGAGCGGCAGCGCGAGCCGGAGAAGGTGTCCAGTGACGAGTGAGGCCCCGGGGCGGCGCATTATCGGGTAATACAATCGGAAATATTGACAAGATCCCCGGGACGTGACAGCCTGGTCGCGGCTGTGGAGAGGCCGCATCGACGGGTGACCGCGAACCTGCCAGGTTCGCGGTCATCTGCCTCCCCGGGCCAGGGCCGGGTGCGTCCCCGCGTCGCGGGCCAGCCACCGAGGCCGCCAATCCCGGGGGAGCGGTGCGACCGCCACCGGCCCCGGCGCCGGGCGTACACGGGGCACGCCTGGCCTGTCGGCCCGCCCCGTCGGCCTGGCCCGCGGAGGCCGGTCAGCGCACCGCGGGCCGGTATACGAGTACCCGGTCGGTGGTGTAGTCGAGTTGGAAGCCGGTGGCGGTGAGGTAGCGGGTGATGGCGGGGGTGTGCTGCCAGAGGAGTATCCAGCCGATGTGCATGGCGCGGGCGTCGCGGCGGGCGGCGGTGAGCGGGGCGGGGTAGCCGGGGGTGCGGGTGAGTTGCCCGGCTGGGCGGCGGGCCTGGCTGGCCTGGGCGGCCAGCAGCCCGGCGTAGAACGGGTGGCGGCGGATGGCGGCCAGGGTGGCGGGCGGGATCCGGGACAGGTAGCCGATGGCGCGGGGGTG
>DASXLW010000071.1:0-9583 GCA_036496025.1 Streptosporangiaceae bacterium | reverse complement strand
CGCCTTCGCCGTCACGTAAATTCTTCGGCCCGGAATGAACTGCGCTATTCACCCACTAAGCGGGAAATTCCGGAAGAAGACCCTGTCGCACGGTACGGTTCGGCCCGGCCGCCTGGCGCCGAATGCTCTCGGCCAGTTCTCTTCCGTGCTACGATTCTGGACGAAATCGCAAGGCTCAGGGTCGTCGCACCCAGGAGCAGGCCGCCATTTCCCCCGGAAATGAACACGCCGTATTCACTCGCCGAAACAGCTGCGAATGCGACACGCCGGCCTTTTCCTTTCTATCCAGGAGATGTGCAAATGCGTGATCATTCCCGACTTGACTGGCTCCGCCGCCGCGCCGTGGGAAAGGCAGCGGCCGTGGCGTTCGTCACGACCGCCGTCGCCGCCCTGGCGGCGGGCTGCACCGGAACGTCCGGGCCGTCGCCCGCAGCCACGCCCCTGCCCGTCCAGCCCGTTCACGTGCCCGCGGCGCAGATCGCCCGGCTGCCGGCGGCCACCACCTACGGGACCATGCCCGCGGCGCCGCCAGACCCGGCACCGTTCGCGCCAGAGACGGGAGTCGTGGTGCACCCGGATGCGACCCGCGTGGTCTACGCCCGCCCGGGCGGGCCGCCGGTGGCGGCGCTGCCGGTCACCGAGCTTGGGAGCCCAACCTGGGTCCCGGTCGTGCAGTCGCAGGCGGGATGGGACCGGGTACTGCTCCCGGCCCGGCCGAACCGTTCCACCGGCTGGATTTACCTGGGCGGCGGAGGCCTGCAGACCGCGTACAGCCCCTACCGGGTACAGGTCACCCTGTCCAACCGCCGGCTGACGATCCTCGACGGCGGGCGCAGCCTTGGATCGTGGACGGTAGCCGACGGCGTGGCGGGCACCCCCACCCCCACCGGGCGGACGTTCCTGCTCGCCTCGCTGGCACCGACTCACCCCACGTACAGCCCGCTGATCCTCCCGCTCGGTACCCACTCCGACACCTTGACCACCTACGGCGGCGGCCCGGGGACCGTGGGCCTGCACGGATGGCCTGACTCATCCGCCTTCGGCCAGGCGACCAGCCACGGCTGCGTCCGGGTGCCGCCCGCCGCGCTGCGCGCGCTGTCCAGGGTTCCACTAGGAAGCCCGGTCATGATCACCAGCTAGCCGCCGTCAGCGAGTCCGCGGATGGCTAGGGAAGGAACCGGGCACCGCACGCCGTCGCGGCTCGCGATCCGCCGCCGGCGGCGAAGACGACGAGGAAGGCGGCCGCGGCCACGGGACACAGCAGAACGCGCCGGAGCCAGGTCGCCTTGGGTCGCAGTTGCTCCCAGGCGGGCAGCCTTTCCGACGCGGAGATCCGAGCGAAGATTGACAGCATCGACGCCAGGTCGGGATCAGACTCGCAGAGCGCGCGGTCAGCGCGCCGCAGCAGTCTTTCCTGGCGATAGGGCAGCGACATGATTAAGTCATCGAAATCCGGAGCGACATGATCAGGCTTACCTCAATAACCACGCTGGTCAGCACGGTTCTTTTTGACATCGTACGCCCCAGCGCTCGGACCGCCAGAGCAGCCGTCAGCCAGCCGTCTGATTCCGGCCAGACTTATAACTACATTGTCGGATATTGTCAATCGAGTTCATTGAGTGTTCGCTAATCCGGCACTCTTTGTTCCTCAAGCTCAGCCGAGCTCGACATAAGTTCTCCGCATGAGCGAGACCACCGCCGACAACTTCTCTGCTCTCGACGATTCGGGCATATCCCGATTCCAGCTGAAGATTATGTTTGTCTCGGGTATGGGCTTTTTCACCGACGCCTACGATTTGTTCGTCATTGGCATCGTGGTGGCGCTGATAAAGACGCAGTGGTCCCTGTCCACCAACCAGGTGTCGTGGCTGAACTCCGCCACCCTACTGGCCTCCGCGGTCGGTGCCCTTGTGTTCGGCCGGGTGGCCGACATGCTTGGACGCAAGCGGATCTACGGCTTCGAGGTGCTGATCCTCGCGGCCGGCGCGATCGCGTCGGCGTTCGCGCCGAACTACACGTTCCTGCTTATCTGCCGGATAGTCCTCGGCATCGGCATCGGCGGCGACTACCCGGTCTCTGCGACGATCATGAGCGAGTACTCAGGCAAGCAGTCCCGCGGCCGGATGGTCGGCCTCGTGTTCGCGATGCAGGGCCTTGGCCTGATCGTCGGGCCGCTGGTCGCGTCGATCTTCCTCGGCGCCGGCGTGTCCAACAACCTCACGTGGCGGCTGCTGCTCGGCCTCGGCGCGATACCCGGCCTGGCGGTGTTCTACCTGCGCCGCCAGATCCACGAGACGCCGCGATTCGCCATGGCGGGCGGCGCCGCCGACGAGGCACAGGCCGCCATCTCCGCCGCCACCGGCGGCAAGCCGGCCGTGAGCACTGCCGTTGAGTCCAAGGCGCGGCACTCGCAGAGCGTGGCCAGTGGTTACCTCAAGCTGATCCAGAACCGGCGGCTGCTGATCTGGCTGATCGGGACGGCGGGCAGCTGGGCGCTGCTGGACTTCTGCTATTACGGAAACACCATCTCTCAGCCGGAGATACTCAAGCTGCTGAGCCCGAACGCCACCCTGCTCGATAACACGCTGATCCAGCTGGGCATCTTCGTCGTTTTCGCGATTCCCGGGTACATCCTGGCGATTCTGCTGCTGGACAAGACGGGACGGCGGAGCATCCAGATCCTCGGGTTCGCCATGATGGCGCTGATGTTCCTGATCATCGGCTTCGTCCCGGTCATCGCCAGGCACGCGATCCCGTTCCTGCTGCTGTACGGGGTGAGCTACTTCTTCACCGAGTTCGGGCCGAATACCACCACGTTCATCTATCCGGCCGAACTCTTTCCGGTCGACGTCAGGACCACCGGCCACGGGATAGCGGCCGGGGCCGGCAAGCTGGGCGCGTTCGCTGGCGCATTCCTTTTCCCGGATTTCCTCGCCGTCACGCTTGGCCTCAACCGGGCGATGGTCATCGCCGGGGTCGCCGCGGCTCTCGGCATGCTGCTGACCATCGCCACGCTCCCCGAGCCCAAGGGGAAGACCCTGGAACAGCTGGAGGAGATCGCGTACGAACCGCTGCCAGCGAAGGTCAGGACCCAGCCGGGCCTGGCTCGGTGACAGCCAGGGACCCGCACCGCGGCACTGGCCCGACTGACATCCTCGAGGAGGTGAAGCGGCGCAGCGGTCGCGCGATCACGCGGCCATCGCGCCGTGAATCTGATGACGTACACCATCGTGGTCGGAGTAGACGGCTCAGCAAACGGCGACGCCGCCCTGCGCTGGGCGCTCGCCGAGGCGGAGGCACACGACGGAGGCCGGGTGACCGCCGTGTTCTCGTGGCAGCTGCCGTTCGTGGGTATTCCAGGCGCCTTCGACCGGGAGGAACTCGAGCAGTCGGCGAAGGATTTCCTGATTGAGCGGGTCAGCGCCGTCGTGCCCACGCCCAAGGTCCCGCTGACCCCGCTCGTGGCGGAGGGCGACCCGGCCGAGGCGCTCGTCGAGGCCGCCACGGGGGCGGACCTCCTCGTGGTCGGCACTCGCGGCCGGTCACCGTTCATGGGGGCCGTGCTCGGCGCGGTCAGCCTGCGCTGCGCGACCGCCGCCACCTGCCCGGTCACGCTGATCAAGCTGCCAGGCGAGCAACCGGAAGCCTAGAAAAGAGGCCAGCAACGGCGTGTCACCCGATCGGGCGTCATGACAGTGCCGCCCTCGATCGGGGATGCTGACAGTGCGCCAGTGATCTGATGACGCCGCGACACCGGCTAACAGTCGGCGCCGGCCCGCGGCCGATTTTCTCGGGGCGCAGCTCCTGGGGGGGGTTTGGGGGCCCCGGGCCATTCACTGGCCCGGGGTGCCCAGGCGGGAACGGGCGGCCGCGGCGCGGGCGAATGACTGGTACGGCAGGATGTCGCCCGGTTTGATCACGCCGTCCTCGATCGCACGGGCAAGGAGCGCGTCCTTGCTCGGCGCGGTTCGCCCGGTGGCCGCGTACTTCGCCCGCGCGCGGCTGATGTACTGCCTGACGGTGTTCTCGCTGATCGACATGCGCCGCCCGACCGATGCCTTCGACATGCCCTGGAACCAGAGCAGCAGGGCCTGCTGCTCCTGCTGCGACAGCGCCGGCCGGTCCGGCCGCTGGTCGGC
Organism: Streptosporangiaceae bacterium; assembly: GCA_036496025.1. Classification (GTDB taxonomy): domain Bacteria; phylum Actinomycetota; class Actinomycetes; order Streptosporangiales; family Streptosporangiaceae; genus PALSA-505. The sequence goes on along the minus strand of DASXLW010000071.1, from coordinate 5,444 downwards.
GAGTATCGCCCTGGCCTGGGAGCGGGTCACGTACGGGCGGTCGGCGGCCGCCGCGAGCACGGCCTCGACCAGGTGGTCGCGCCCCTCGTCCTTGGACACGTAGGCGTGCGCGCCGTTGTCCAGCGTCTCCATCACGATCACCGGCTCACTGTGCCCGGAGAAGGCCACTACTCGGTACCCGGCCGCCACCAGCCCGGGGATCTGGCCGGTGACCATCTCGCCGGCCAGCTCCAGGTCCAAGATGATCACGTCGGCCAGCGGCCCGGGCCCTGCGCTGAGCCCGGTCAAGTCGCGGGCCGTCTCCACCAGCCGTACCCGCTGGCCGGGGTCGGACCTGATCCAGGACGCGACCCCCTCCGTCACTACCGGGTGGTCTTCGATGATCGCAACCGTCACCTGCTGTTCCATCGCGCCTCCGCCCACAGCATGTTGCCGTCTTGCTGGTGTTCGATGGCTACCCCCGCGTCGGCCGAGGGCAGCTGGACGACCGCGCCGGTATCGGCGACGAAGCTGACGGCGATGCCGGCGGCCACCGTCGCGAGGGTGATCCGCGCCTGGCTGCGCGCGTCGGTCAGGATCGCGATCGCGGCATCGGTGATCACCCGCCGGGCCGGCCCTGGCACCGGGGGCAGGGACCCGGCCGTATCGATCTCGACGACAACCCCGCGCCGCTCGGCCACATCGGCGCTCGCCTGCAGTTCGTGCACCAGCGATCCTGGTACTTCATCGCCCTCGGCCAGCAGCCGCCGCAGCCGGGCCGCCTGGACCGCGCACCTGATGCGCACCTGCGCGTCGCCCGGGTCAGCCGTCCCCGCCGCCAGCTCGGCCACCAGCGGGGCGGCACTTCCCTGCAGCGCCAGCCAGCGCGCGTGCCTGGCGGCCCTGATGACCTCCGCGGTGGCGGCCCGCTCGCGCGCGGCGTGCTCACTGTTCACCGCCGTGGCGGCATGGCCCGCGGCGAGGTCAAGCGCCCTGACCCCGGCGGCGAGGGCGACCTGGGCGCCGGTCGACCAGGCGAAGACGGCGAGGAACCCGGCCAGGTCGGTGCGGGTCAGCCCGTCCCATACCTGCACGCCCAGCGTGGCCAGGGCCTCCGCGGCGAGGAACCATGCGAGCTCGGCGAACCGGCGGCGCAGCAGCACCAGTACGCCCGTCCAGCCGGCACTCCCCCACGCCCAGTTGACCGCCAGCATCTCCCCGGCCGGGCTGGCCGCCGCCGCTGCCGTGCTTGCGGCCAGCGCGATCACGGCCACCGCCCAGGCCGCGCGCCAGCCGGGCGCTCCCCGCAGGACCAGGATCGATCCGGCGGTGATGGCCAGCGCCATGACCAGCCACATGGCGCCCTGGAAGGCGAACGAGGCATAGTCCTGGTGGTTATGCAGCAGCTGCCCGCCCGCTCCGACGAGGTGCCAGCCCGCGACCAAGACGATCACGGCGACGGTGAACGCCCGCTGGTAGCGGCCGGACATCGTCGCCGCCGGCTGCACGGCGGTCATCCGGGCCAGCTCACGGTGACGGTCGTGCCCGCGCCCGGACGGCTGGCGATCGCGGCCCGGCCGCCGGCCGCCAGCATCCGCCCGGTGATCGACTCGCGGATGCCCCGGCGGGACGGCGGGGTGGCGGCCGGGTCGAACCCGCGGCCGCGGTCGGTGATCTTGACTACCGCCCAGCCCTCGCCGCCGCTGACGGTCACTTCCGCCTGGCCGGTGCCGGCGTGCCGCTCGACGTTGCGCAGCGCCTCGCCGACGCAGGCGACAAGCTGGTCCGCTACCGGCGAGGGCAGCGTGACCGGGACGAGGTTCAACCCCACCGCCAGGTCACTGGTGCTGGCCGCGGCCTGCTCCAGCTTCGGTGTCAGGTCGGTCAGCGGCGCCTGACCGCCCGGCACGGCCGGGGCGCCCGCGAGACCTTGCAGGACGCGCAGGTCCCTGGCCGCCTGCGCGGTGAGCGCGGGGGACCGCTCGGCGAAGGCGCCGGCCGCGACCATGGTCAGCGTGGACAGGACGGTGTCGTGCAGCTGGCGGTGCTGCTCTTGCTCGTCGGCGCGCCGCGCTTCCTCCGCCCGTAGCCGTTGCTCGGTCTCAAGGCCGGCGGCGACGACATCGTCCGCTTGCCTGGCGCCGCCGCGGATCACCGCCATCAGCCCGGCTAGGACGATCGTCTCGGCCACGAGCAGCCAGCCGTCGAGCGGGTGGCCGGCGCCGATTCCGTAGGCGATGACTAGGACCGCGGCCCCGGGCAGCGCGAGCCGCGGCCGCAGCGCGATCTGCATGATGTACACCGACGTGCAGGCCAGCGGGAGCATCCAGGTCGTGTTGTCCATGATCAGCACGGCCGGGACCAGGTGCTGCTGCGCCAGCGCCAGCGCCGAGATGACCACGGCGTCGGCCAGGACCATGGTGGACGTCAACCCGGACCGCCGGACCCGCCAGGTGAAGAAGGCCGACCACAAGCACAGCACGGTCAGCAGCGTGCCCAGCCACCAGCCGGAAACCTGGCTCGTAGCGGCCAGCACGGCGATGGCGGTGAACAAGACCGCGCCGCCGAGGCGCAGCGCGATCGCATACCAGCCGGCCAGCCAGTGCAGGGCCTGGTCGGATGGCCCATCTACCCGCGGACGCAGTGCCCGTCCGCGCCCGCTCGCGGGGGACTGGATCTGCTCCCCGACGAAATAAGCTGCCGGTTCCACCGGACCAGTATGCGGCAGGACCGCGGCACCGGGAACGCTAACGTTTCAACATCTAGGCGGCTAACCGACCTGCGGTGCTTCATCCGCTAGCCACCTTGGCCAACATGCTGCAGCCCGGCCGGCCCCGGGTGAGTCAGGTGGGACCGTTCGGTGGAATGATCTTTCGCATGTTGCCGTGGAGCGCTGAGCTAGCCGGGCGGATAGACGAGCACATGATCAACAGCGTTCTGCTGCGCGGCAACCCTCTTGGAGACCCGCACGAGCGCCCGCTGCTCGTGTACACGCCGCCCGGCTACGACGACGAGCCGACCCGCGCGTACCCCGCCGTGTACGTGACCCAGGGGTACACCGGGCACGTGGAAATGTGGCGCAACCGGGTAGCCTTCAGGCAGCCGTTCCCCGAGACCGCGGACGCGATGTTCGCGCGCGGTGACGCGCCGCCGGCGATCGTCGTGTACGCGGACGCCTGGACCGCCTACGGTGGCAGCCAGTTCGTCGACTCGCCTGGCACCGGGCGCTATCACTCGTACCTGTGCGAAGAAGTCGTGCCTTACGTGGACGCGCGGTACCGGACGATCCCCGACGCCGCCCACCGGGCGATCACGGGGAAGTCGAGCGGTGGATTCGGCGCGATGATCACGCCGATGCTGCGGCCCGACCTGTTCGGCGCGCTCGCGACCCACGCGGGCGACTCGCTCTACGAGTACTGCTACATCCCCGAGTTCCCCGTCGCCGTACGGCACCTGCGGAAGTACGACGGTGACATCTTCCGGTGGTGGGACGACTTCCGGTCCCGGGTGTCGTTCACGCAGCCGGAGGACATGCCCCTGCTGGCGCTGCTCGGTGTCGCCGCGTGCTTCTCCGCCCGCGACGACGGCACGCCGGAGCTGCCGTTCGACCCGGTCACCGGCGTGCTCCGGCCAGACGAGTGGCAACGGTGGCTGGACTGGGACCCGGTGCGGATGGCACCGCGGTACGCCGATGCCTTGCGGGGGCTGCGCGGCATCTGGATTGACGCCGGGACCAGGGACGATTTCAACCTGGACATCGGTGCGACGGCCTTCCGCCGCGCGCTGCTCGACGCCGGCGTCGACGAGGACCTGATCCGCTTCGAGTTGTTCGACGCGACGCACGCCGGCATCGACTACCGGTACCCGCTGTCGCTGGCGTGGCTGTGCCAGCGCATGGCTGATTTACCGCGGAACGTGGCCGTTGGTGCTCAACAGGTGCTGCCCGGCTGCTCCGGGTAGCCATTCCAGTGTCTTCTCGAAGTGGACGGTGGTCCCGTGACGCTGGTTGCCCGTTAGCTGCAGGTTGTCGGTCACCGCATCGATGATCTTCAGGCCGCGGCCATGCTCACCGATCACGGACACGAGGTCGTCGGCCCGGGCGGACCCGTCCAGCCGTTCCTCGGCTGAGCCGCGGCCGTCATGGTCACGGGCAGCAGCGGCGCTGCCGTCAAGGCCGGCCCCGCTGTCGCGGCTGCCAGCGTTGACGACCTCGATGGCACAACGGCGGTCCTTGGCGCTCACCAGCACCTCATACTCCTCGCCGGGTCCGGCGTGGAGTACGACGTTGGCACAGGCCTCGCTGAGCGCCAGGGCGATGTCGGCGCGCGTGTCCGGCGTGACCCCGAGGGTCTCCAGGCAGCTGTCGAGGACCTGGCGGCTCACCGGCACGCTGAGCGAATCACGGGGAAGAAAAAGCACCATCTTGATTTCCATGCCACCCACCTCTGACCGCGCCGGCTACATCGGCAGGCAAGTTAGCCTGTCGAAACACATCTGCCTCAATCGGGCCGCCCCAAACGGGGCGAGGGCCGCACAGACGCGAAGACCGTTAGCGGACTACCGGCCTCAGGCGTCGCGTTCGATCGGGCAGCTCATGCAGCGAGGGCCGCCGCGGCCGCGGCCGAGCTCGCTGCCGGGGACGGTGATCACCTCGATGCCGTGGTCGCGCAGGTAGGCGTTGGTGGTGACGTTCCGCTCGTAGGCCACGACCACGCCCGGCTCGATCGCGAGCACGTTGCAGCCGTCGTCCCACTGCTCACGCGACGCCGAGTGCACGTCTTGGACCGCGGTCAGCACGGTGATCTCCGGCCGGTCAAGCGCGGCGGCGATGGCCCGGTGCATGTCCTGCGGCGGGTGGTCGGTGACCTTAAGCTCGCTGGCCGTCGCGCCTGGCTCCACCGTGTACGACGGCAGCATGCCCATCGCGGCGTACTTCGTGAAGACGCCGTAGTCGGCCATCGTCAGCAAGGTGTCCAGGTGCATGAAGGCCCTGGTCTTGGGCATGTCAATGGCGACCAGGCAGCGGGCCGCGCCAGCGGCGAACAGCCTGCTGGCCAGCATCTCGACCGCCTGCGGGGTGGTCCGCTCGCTCATCCCCACCAGGACCGCCCCGTTGCCGATGACAAGCACGTCGCCGCCCTCGACGGTCGCCGGGGCGGCTTCGGCGCCGTGGTACCAGACGTCGAAATCAGCGTCGGCGAACATCGGGTGCCAGCGGTAGATCGCCTCGTCGCTGATCGTCTCGGGGATCCGGGCCGGGCGGCGCATCGCGTTGATCGACACCCCGCCGTAAATCCAGCAGGAGGTGTCCCGCTGGTAGAGCAGGTTGGGCAGCGGCGCGAGCACGAACCCGTCCTCGTCGAGCGAGTGGAAGGCGATGCTCTTCGGCACCGGCCCGAGTTCGGCGATCTCCCGCTTGGTGATCCCGCCGGCCAGGTACCTGGCGAGCTCGGCCGAGCCAAGGC
>DASXLW010000070.1:0-14481 GCA_036496025.1 Streptosporangiaceae bacterium | reverse complement strand
TCGTTAGCATGCTAATCCTGGTGGGCACCCTGGCTGCGCAGTAACTTGGCCGCCGCGCAATCAGCAGAGACACCGAGAAAACTCTTGAAGAGCTGGTGTATGCCTGGCTTGTACCTGCGCGACTGCGTAACCGGAAAACGCACGCTCGCACCGAGGACCGACACGAACTGGATGCGGCGATAGTCACTCCGCCCCGTTCGGTATGGGCTTTCGACCTTATGGCCGGGGCTGCCGCCGCACCGCCGACGGCGATGCCGTCAGGTGGTTCCGGTGAAATCAGGCGCGTTCAGTTCGGGCAGCGGTCGGCGGGAGATCTCATGGGCTTCGGCGGCGGGAAGGCCGAGCATCCGCAGCAGGTCCTCGGTGACCTGGTCGGTGGCTTCGGCGTCGTCACGCTCGGGACGATCGTGCAGGAGCTGGCCCAGACACAGCGCCGCGCCCGCCACAAGGACCATGGCCAGGTCGGGGTCGACAGCGGTGAAGCGGCCGGCCCTGGTGGCGCTGACGATGTCCCGCCGGGCGCGCGGGGCGAGTCCGGAGTCTGCGCCGGCTAGGGCTAGGCCGTTGCTGAGCAGGACCTTGCTGAGCTCGGGGCTGCGGCGGTGCAGGCGCCCCGTCAGGCGGAAGCTCTGCGCGAAGATATGGGCGGGATCTTCCATGCCCTCGGTCAGTTCATCAAGCAGGGTGCCGTGCTGCTCGATGGCGTCCGCCACAGCCGCCCGGAAGAGCTGCTCCTTGGTCTCGAAGTGGTTATAGAACGACCCCATTCCCACGTCCGCGGCCTGGGTGATCTCCAGGACCGCGACGTTGACCCTCCCCGAAGCGATGAATCCCTGGGCCGCACGAACGAGGGCGGCGCGGGTGCTCGCCTTCCGCCGCTCCAGGCGGCCGGGAGTGCGCCCGGTCTGCTGGGCCATGCCTGCTCACTCTCTCTCGCCGGTGCGCGAGGTTGTCCCACTCTAGACGCGGCCTTCAGTCATGAGGAAATCGTCACCGCCCTCTTGACTGAGGGCACCGTCGTAAGTGACGATATCGTCAGAAAGTGGAGGGAGCGGTCAATGATCGACCAGCACGACCCACACGCAGGCCTGCACAGCGAGCGGGGGGCGCTCGCCGGCGAGCACCCGGGCAGGGCCGCCAACCCGGTCATCAAGGTGCGTGACCTCGCCTGGCTGGAGTTCGAGAAGCCCGATCTGGGCAGGGCCGAGATATTCGCCCAGGCGTTCGGCTTCACGACCTCGCTGCGCAGTCAGGACGAGTTGCACCTGCGCGGCACGGAAGCTGGCTCGCCCTGCGTCCTCATCAGGAAAGGGACGCGGTCCCGGTTCGCGGGCGCGGCCTTCGCGGCCGCCGAAGAGAAGGATGTGCTACGGCTGGCGGAGGCGACCGGCCGGACGGTCACCGCGCTGCCGGAGAGCCTGGGCGGCGTGACCGTCGACCTCCCTGACCCGGCAGGCACACCGGTACGAGTCGTGTCCGGCACGCACGGGCTCCCCGCGCTGGCCGGGCAGGCTCCGCTGACACTCAATGCTGGCGGAGCGACGCCGCGGGTGAACGCCGCGCAGCGGCCACCGCGTGAGCCGGCCCGGGTGCGGCGGCTCGGCCACGTCGTGCTGCAGACCACCCGTTACCTGCGGACGCTGAACTGGTATCTCGACAACCTCGGGATGATCGTCAGCGACTTCCTGTTCTACGCGGGGCAGCGCGACCGCGGTCCGACGATGAGCTTCATCCGCTGCGACCAGGGGAGCACGCCCGCCGACCACCACACCGTGGCGCTTGTCCTGGGGCCGTCCGACCGGTATGTGCACTCGGCCTACCAGGTCGCGGACCTCGATGCGCTGGCCGCCGGCGGCCAGTACCTCCTCGACCAGGGCTACCGGCGGTCGTGGGGGATCGGCCGCCACGTCCAGGGCAGCCAGATCTTCGACTACTGGCGTGACCCGGACGGGTTCCTGGTGGAGCACTTCGCCGATGGTGACCTGTTCGACTGCACGCTGGAGCCCGGGTGGGCGCCGATGACCGCATCGGGCCTGGCCCAATGGGGGCCGCCCGCGACGAAGGACTTCCTCGGCATCAGCCCCGGCCCGGAGGCGCTGCGCGAACTGCGCGCCATGGCGGGAGCGCTGCGCGGCGACAATGAGTTCAATGTCCGCAGGCTCCGGGGCCTGCTGAAGGTGGCCGCCTCGTGAGCACCTCCGTGCTGCGCACGGCCGACGCCTGGTGGGCGCTCACCGAGGCCGGAGCGGTCAGGATAGGCACGCCGGCCACCACCACCGCCGGGCTGCTCGCCGACCGCGACGCGGTGGCCGCGGCCACCGCCAGCGGCGACGCGGTCCCGGTGGGGCAGCTTTCGCTGATCTCGCCGGTCACGGCACCGTGCCGGGTGGTGGCACAGATGACGAACTACGCCTCGCACGTCACCGACACCGGGGGCGATCCAGCCACCGTCCCGCTGACATTCTTCCGCAAGTCGTCGGGGTCGATCAGCGGCCCGTCGGACGACGTCGTCCGGCCCGCCCACGTGCGGCTGCTCGACTACGAGGTAGAGATCGGCCTGGTCATCGGCACCGAGATGACAGTGGGCAGCGACATGAGCGAGGACAGTCTCGACGGCCTCATCGCGGGCCTGGTGGTCACCAACGACGTCTCGGCCCGGGACATCCAGCTGCCGCAGACACAGTTCTACGAGGCCAAGTCCTATCCGACCTTCACTCCCTGCGGGCCCGCGCTCGTGCTCCTTGACCCGGGTGAGATCAAGCGGTTCGCCGACCTGCGGCTGCGGCTGCGGGTCAACGGCGAGCTGCGGCAGTTCATGACCGCCGCCGACATGATCTACAGTCCGCTCCAGGCGTTGCGCGGGCTGGCCAGGTTCCAGCGGCTTGACCCCGGTGACCTGGTGCTCACCGGCACGCCGGCGGGTACGGCGCTGAGCGCGCCATCCCGGCCGGTCCAGGTCATCGCCGCGCTGCTGCCGGACCACGTCAAGTGGCGGATGTTCTTCCGCGGCCAGGCCGGGAACCCGAAATACCTGCAGGACGGGGACGTCATCGAGGCCAGCGTGGCCACCGATGACGGCGCGATCGACCTTGGTACCCAGCACACCGTCGTGAGGGACGCCCGATGACGGACAACCCGCCGAGCGAGGACCTGCTGTGGCCGGACTACGCCGGCCCGGCCGACCTGGCGGCGATCGAGGCAGTCCCGCTTTCGGCCCGCGGCCTGCCCGACTCGGTTTACCAGCTGCTCACGCGCGCCGCGGCGCGCTGGCCGGACCGCACGGCCATCACCGTACTGCCGGACGCCACTCGGTCGCGGGCAGCGCAGCGGCAGAGCTTCGGCGGGCTGCTGGCCAGCGTGCACCGCTATGCCAACCTGCTGCACAGCCTCGGCGTGCGCCGCGGCGACGCGGTCGCCCTGATGTCCCCGAACTGCGCCGAGCTGATCCCCGCTACGCTGGCCGCCCAGCTCGCCGGGATCGCCGCGCCCCTCAACAGCGGCCTCGCGGCACGGCACCTGGCCGGGCTGCTGCGCCGCTCAGGTGCCCGGGTCCTCATTGCGGCCGGACCCGAGCTGGCGCCAGACACGTGGGCCACCGCCCAGGCGCTCGTCCGCGACGGCCTGCTCGACTGCCTGCTGGCGCTCCGGCCGACCAGTCCAGCGGGTCCCGCCCAGCTGCTGCCGCCCGCCGGCGGCGTGCGCACGGCCTACCTGGCCGAGCTCGCCGCCGGCCAGGACGGATCGGCCTTCCGCGGTGAACCGCCCCGCGCACGCGACCTCGCCGCGCTGTTCCACACCGGGGGCACGACCGGCGTACCGAAACTGGCCGCGCACACCCACGCTAACGAGGTGGCCGACGCCTGGATGCTGGCCGCGGGCTCGGTGCTTGACGAGGAATCCGTGGTGTTCGCCGCGCTGCCGCTGTTCCACGTCAACGCGCTGGTCGTTACCACGCTCGCCCCGATGTTCCGCGGTGTCCACGCGGTCTGGGCCGGGCCGCTCGGCTACCGGGAGCCGGAGCTGTACGGCACGTTCTGGAAGATCGTCGAGCATTACCGGATCAGCGCTATGAGCGCGGTGCCGACGGTGTACGGCGTGCTGACGCAGTGCCCGGTCGACGCCGACATCTCCAGCCTGCGGTCCGCGATGGTGGGAGCCTCACCGCTGCCCACGGCGGTCAGGGAAGGCTTCCAGGCGCACACCGGCGTCACGCTGATCGAAGGGTACGGGCTTACCGAGGCGACCTGCGCGAGCGCGCGCAGCTTCGCTGATGCGCCGCGCCCGGGCTCGGTCGGACAGCGGCTGCCCTACCAGCGGGTCAGGGTGATCACCGCCAGGACGGACGGCGCCTGGCAGGACGTGCCAGCAGGGCAGACCGGCGTGCTGGCGATCAGCGGGCCGACCGTCTTCCCCGGTTATGTCGCCGGCCGCGACGACCGCGGCCCGATTCTGGACGGCCTGGGCAAGCTCGCCGGCGCCTGGCTGGACACCGGAGACCTCGCCCGGCTCGATGCCGACGGCTTCATCTACCTCGCGGGCCGGGCCAAGGACGTCATTATCCGCGGCGGCCACAACATCGACCCGGCCGTCATCGAGGACGCACTGCTGGCCCACCCGCAGGTCACCGGGGCCGGAGTGGTCGGTCGGCCGGACGTGCGAGCCGGCGAGGTGCCGGCCGCCTACGTCACTCTCACGCCCGCCGCCACGGTCACCCGGGAGGAACTGCGCGAGTGGGCACGGCTGCGGGTGCCGGAGGCCCCGGCCGTTCCCAAGACCGTGACGGTCCTGGACGCACTGCCGGTCACCGACGTCGGCAAGCCCTACAAGCTCGCGCTGCGCGCCGACGCAACTCGCCGCGAACTGACCGAGGCCCTCGCGGACACCGTCGGTGTCCGCGGCGTCGCGGTCGAGATTGACGACGGGACGGTCATGGCGACCGTTGCGGTCGGCGCACCCGGCGACGAGGCCGACGTCAAGGCGGTCCTGGGCCGCTACGGGATCCCGTGGCAGCTGACGGTCGACCCGGGGACGGCCCAGTGACAGCCGTCCCCGTGGTGATCGTGGGCGCGGGCCCGACCGGGGTGACCGCCGCGATGCTGCTCGCGCAGTACGGCGTCGAGTGCCTGGTGCTCGACAAGTCGGAAGGGATCCATCCGCTGCCCCGCGCGGTTCACCTCGACGACGAGGTCTACCGCATCCTCGCCCGCCTGGGGCTCGGGGCCGAGTTTGCGGCGATCTCCTGGCCCGGCCAGGGGCTGCGGCTGGTGGACCGCGACCATCGGGTGCTGGCCGAGTTCCAGCGCGACACCGCCCGTGGCAGGCACGGCTATCCGCAGGCGAACATGTTCGACCAGCCTGAGCTGGAAGCACTCCTGCGGGTCGCGGCCCGGAGGTTCGGGCATCTCACCATCCGGCAGAACGCCCGGGTCACCGCCCTCACCCAGCACGACGGCGGCGTCCGGGTCGACGTTACGGACATTGCCACGGGCGAGGAAGCCCCGGTCCTCGCCGAGTACGTTCTGGGCTGCGACGGCGCCAACAGCTCGGTCCGGGCTTGGATCGGTGCCACCATGCGGGACCTGGGATTCACCCAGCGCTGGCTGGTCGTGGACGTGGCGACCACGGCCAGCTTGGACCAGTGGGAGGGCGCGCACCAGGTCTGCGACCCGGGGCGGCCCGCCACCTACATGCGGGTCGGGAAGACCCGTTACCGGTGGGAGTTCCGGCTGAACCCCGGCGAAAGCGCCGAAGACTACCGTGAGATCGGCCGGCTGCACCCGCTGATCGCTCCGTGGACCAGGGACATCCCCGCTGCGGAACTAGAGGTCATTCGGCTGGCGGAGTACACGTTCCGCGCCCAGGTCGCCAGCCGCTGGCGGGACCGCCGGGTGTTCCTGCTTGGCGACGCCGCCCACCTCACCCCGCCGTTCATCGGCCAGGGCATGGGCGCCGGGACGCGCGACGCGCTGAACCTCGCTTGGAAACTCGCCGGCGTGCTCGCCGGGACCCTGCCCCGCAGCGTGCTTGCCACTTATGAGGCCGAGCGCAAGCCGCACGCGACCGCCATGATCAGGCTGGCCAAGCTGATCGGCACCGCAATGACCGAGGGCGGTGAGTTCGGAAACGTGCTGCGGCGGGCGGTGGTCCCCAGGCTGCGCCTCCTGCCGGGCTTCAAGGACCAGATACTCAGCAGCCAGACCCCGGCCCTGCGCCGGTCGGAACTCGTGCTCAGGCCGCGCCTGCGAGGTGGCCTGGCCGGCAGCCTGTGCCCCAACGCGGAGCTAGATGACGGCCGCCGTCTTGACGAGGTAACAGCCGGCCGCTTCGCGATCATCACCACCGTCAGGCCGCCCGATGCCTTGGCCGCCGCGATCCAGCGCGGCGGCGGGGTCGTCCTCACCGCCGGGCAGGACAGTGAACTGCACCGCTGGCTGCGCGGTCAGCGCGCCATCGCGGCGGTGGTCAGGCCGGACGGGACGGTGCTGCGGGCAGGCCGCGACCTGGCAGCGGTTTGCGCCGCGCTGCCTTCGCAGGATTGATGACCGGGAGTTACTTCGGCCTGCTCAGGTGATCTTGCTGCCCGGCCGCACCCGGGCCTGGTCTGGCCCGATTCGGTTTAAGCGGCAGCGACGTGCGGCCCGGGGTGGCCCGAAGGGAGCTCGCAGTGGGCCAGCCGGCCTGCGGCCCGGGTAGCGCACCTCGGCGGAACGTTCGAGTGATCGTCGTGCTGGCATGACCAGCGGTCGGCGCAGATCATGCCGTCGCGGTGATACAGGCTTACTACGTTGTCGATCATCGTCTCATCCAATCCACTGGTTTTCCTTTGGCTGCCCGGGGCGTCTGCCAGCGCCCCGTCCTCCGGCACTGCTCGCCCTTTCGCTTTATCGGGCCCTGCCAAGCCTCGCGAGCGGCTTGGTGAACAGGCATCACATAGTTCGGTGATTGTGCGCTGCGCCACTGCTCGCACCCGACGGGCTGGCGTAAATCACCAGAACGTGTGACGCCGGCTCACCCTGCCGACGGCGAAGCTAACGGCATGAGAGAGGCACGACTGAACCGGAAGGCCGTGCGGTCCTTGTTCGGCTGGCTAACCGTGCGGGGCCGGTCACTCATGGCCGCGGGCGCAGCGGCCATCGCGGGCGGCCTGGCGCTTCCGGAACCCGACCTGGTCCGGGTGGGCGCACTGCTCGTCGTGCTGCCGGTGGTGTCCGCGCTGACCGTCCTGCCATCCCGTCGCCCCTTGTCGTGCAGCCGCAGGCTTGACGCGCCGCGGGTCGCGGCCGGCCAGTCGGCCACGATGACGACCCGGGTAGAGAACGTCTCCCGGAGGCGTACCGGCGTGCTGCTCGCCGAGGACGTCATCTCCGGCGCGGCGGGCAGTCAGCCGCGGTTCGTGCTCGACGAGCTTGAGCCCGGCGGCCACCGGGAGCTCAGCCACCAGATCCGAACGGACACCCGCGGCAAGTTCACCATCGGCCCGCTGCGGATCCGGCTCGCCGACACCTTCGGGCTAGTGAAGATCGGACGTTCGTTCGGCACCACCAGCACGCTGCTGGTCACGCCGAGGATCTTCGCGCTGCCACGGGTCACCGCGCCGGATAGCCGGCTCGGCCAGGGTGACGGCGGGATCGCGACGAACTCGGCCATCGGCGAGGACGACGCGGGTCCGCGGGCTTACCGGCACGGAGACGGGCTGCACCGCGTGCACTGGAAGTCGACGGCCAGGTACGGCGAGCTGATGGTCCGTGGCGAAGAACGCCAGTGCCGCAACAGCGCGTCGGTGTTCCTCGACACCCGCCGCTCCGCGCATTCGGACGCCGGTCCCACCGGCACGTTCGAATTCGCCGTCAGCGCGGCCGCCTCGATCTGCGCGCACCTGTCCGGTGAAAGCTTGCGGGCCACGCTCATCACCGGGGCCGGCGACATCGCCCCGAGCGGGGACGGTCCCGGCCAGGACACCCTGCTCGATAAGCTCGCGGTCGTCAGGCCCTCGCGTGGCGACAGCCTCCGATCCGGCGTGTCAGCGCTGGCCAGCGCGGGCGGCCGCCTCATCGCGGTAGTAGGCCGGCTGTCCGCGGAGGACGCCCGCGAGCTGGCCGCGAGCAGACGCGAGAACGCACCGGCGATGGCACTGCTGCTGGCGGTATCCGGGTGGGGGTCAGACGCCTTCGAATCACCCGATTCTGGCCGGCAGGAAACTGAGGATACGGCGCGCGCGGCGCAGGTGTTGCTTGCCGCCGGGTGGCGGGTCGCGGTCGCGACGGCGAGGACGCCGCTCGTGGCCGCCTGGCAGCAGTTGCACCGGCCCGTCGGCAAGCGGCTGATCGTTACGGGTTCCGCGGGTTCCGCGGGTGCCTACCCGTGACCGCCGGTCGCAGGATGACACTGGCGGCCGCGGCGGCATGCGCGGCGACCTCCCTCGTGGTGTACCCGCTGTTCGTCGACTGGCGGTGGTTGGCCATCGCAGCGGGCGCGGTAATCGCCGCCGCGGTCGCGGGGTCGGTGACCCGGCTGCGGGCCATTCCCGTGCCGGCCTGCCTGGCGGGCAGCGTGGCCGGCCTGCTGCTGTACCTGAACCTGGCGTTCGAGGCCCGGCATTCGCTGCTCCTCGCCATCCCCACGCCCGCGTCACTGGCCGGGTTGCGGGCCCTGGCGGGAACCGGACTTAGCGAGGCGAACAGGTACGCGGCCCCCGCGCCGGACCTGCCCGGGCTGCTGCTGCTGACCGCCGCCGGGGTGGGCATCACCGCCGTGTTTGCCGACCTGATCGCCGTCCGGCTGCGCGCCCCCGCGCTGGCCGGGCTGCCGCTGCTCGTCCTGTTCACCGTCCCCGCCATGATGAACGCGCCGTACAGCCGGCTCGGATCCGTGCTGGTGTGCTGCCTCCCGATGCTGGGGTACCTCGCCATGCTGAGCGCGGACGGCCGGGAGCGGATCAGGGGGTGGGGACGCCTGATCCCGCTGTCGCGCACCGGGACCGGGTCGGCCCGGCCAGCCGCGGATACGGGTGCGGTGCGCTGGGTGGGCGGGAGCGGGCCGCGCCCAGAGATCAGGGCAGCGGCTGCGGCCAGAGTAGGGGGCAGGGGAGGTGGGTGGCGGGCCGGGCTCGCCTCGATCGTGCTGGCGTTGTGTGCCCCGATGCTGGTGCCTGGGCTGAGCCACCTTTTCTCCGCGGGCCCTGGTACCGGCGCCATAGCAGCGGCGTTTACGAAGCCGGACGAGAACCATCCGAAGGTGCTGTTCACGTACACGACCACCGCGCCGGCGAGCCTGGAGAGCAACGACGCCCAGTACTTCAGGCAGTCCGTGTTCGACACTTTGTCTGACACGGGATGGCAGGTGCGCGACTACGCGGCGGGCGCGACGCGGATCAGCTCGATCCCTCCTCCGCCAGGGCTTTCTGGCCAGTCGTCGTCGCAGCGGGTGAAGACGACCGTGACCGTCAGCCGCGACTTCGCTGGCCCGGGTCCAGAGCCGGCCTTCCTGCCGCTGCCCTACCCGGCCACCGCGATCGCAGCGCCGGGGACGTGGCTTGCCGACAGCGACCTCATGGTGTACTCCACCCGCGACTCCATCGCCGGCAAGACCTACTCAGTACAGAGCCTCGCCGTGGACCCCAGCCCGGCACAGCTCGAATCGGTGCCCGGACTAACGGATACGGCCGACCTGGCACCGGACCTCGAGCTGCCTTCCTCGTATGAGACAACGGCGCTGAGGAATATGGCCCAGCAGCACGCAGATGGGCAGGGTACCGAGTTCGGTGAGGTCAACGCGCTGGCGAACTGGCTGTCCGGGCCGCAGTTCAGCTACAACCTCGCACCGGTGCCGTTTGACGACGCGGCCGGCCTGCTGTCGTTCCTCACGAAAACCCGGTCCGGCTTCTGCGTGCAGTACGCGTACGCGATGACCGTGCTCACCCGGCTGCTCGGCCTCCCAGCCCGGCTGGTCACCGGGTACACCGCGGGCACGCGCCTGGCGAACGGCAGCTACGTGGTCAAGAGCACCGACGCGCATGCCTGGACGGAGGTGTACTTCCCGACCCTCGGCTGGATCCGCTTCGAGCCCACCCCCGGTAGCGGGGGCACCGCCGACCCGCCGAACTACATGGCCCCCAGCACAGTGCCGCCCGTCGCGGCAGGCACCGTAAACCCGGTAACCAGCGAGCCAGCGGGGCCGGCGGTCAGCCAGCCAGGTTCGAGCGCGAACAGGTCCCATTCGAGCAGCGATCCGCCTAGCCTGGGCGGGGCGGCGGACCACTCGCCGGCTGGGTCGCCAGGGCCGCCGTGGGCGGTGCTGGCGCTGGCCGTGGTCGTGGCCAGCGTCATGGCACTCATGACTCCGGCCGCGGCCCGGGTCGCGCTGCGGCGCCGGCGCTGGTCGCGCGCCACCGACGACGCCAGCCGGGCGCACGCCGCCTGGCGCGACTTCCGCGATGACCTCGCCGACTACGGCATCGGCGCGCGGGCCAGCGAACCGCCGCGGAAGCTGGCCGGCCGGATCGGCGCCGGGATGCCCGAACCCGCCAGTGCCGCGATCCGCAGGCTCGCGCAGGCAGAAGAACGCGCCAGCTACGCCGGCCGCCCGTCCGGATCACAGTATCTGCGCCACGACAGCGCCACCGCGCGCCGCAGCCTGGCGGCCCGCGCCGGCCGCGGCGCCCGCTGGCGCGCTCGCATCCTCCCCGCCTCCGTGATGAGCCGGCGCCCGAACAAATGGCTGTGCTTGCGCCATCCCCGTGTTACTGGCCGGGGCCACTAAAGGCCGTCGCGTTGCGGGTGCGAGCAGGCCGAGGCTGCGCGCCCGGTTGACGGCCTCCTGGCGGCGGTGGACGTCGGGCTTGTCGTAGATGCGGCGCATGTGCGTGCGGGATGGTGTTCTGCGACCGGTAGGGCCGTGCTCGTCTCGGTGAGCAGGCTCAGGATCTCCGCGATCAAGGCGGCGTGCGCGGTGCGCCGCTGGAGATGTCGCTGCAGCAGGCCCGGGACAGGGTGAACCAAGAAAGAGATGACTGCGCGGTCGGGTTCGGTGACATCGAGCGCCCGCTCAAGGGCTCGCGCGGCGGCGGCCTGGAAGGTGCGCAGTGCCTCGTTGAAGCGGGAAATTGTCGCCATCGTGCCCAGATCACGGGAGCGGAACGGCCGGCGCTCATCCGTATCGTTGATCCGCCGGGCGATCGTCTGGGCAGAGTGGTGGCCCGGCCGCATTGTCGGCTCGGCCAGGCCGGGAAGACGGTCAAGGCTCATGAGGCCACCGATCACGGACACCTCGGATGGCCGGGAAGTACGCGCGCCGCTGCAGAATGGCCGCGAGGAACCGCGGCGCGATCGCCTCAGCTGTGATCCCGTCCGCGGCCAGCCCAGCCCGGTGGCAAGACCGGGCCGGGCCAGGTCGCCTGCTTGATGCCGTCGATAGCGACCGTTAGTGCAACGTTCCTCAAAGAAGGTACACAAAGCGGCGGCGGTAGGTGCGGGGTTTGGGCTGGGGCCGTCCCCAGATCCAGGGCCGGGCGCGGGCGTTGAGCTGGGCGGTGGCCACCTCGGTGGCGCGGGCGATCTCGTCGGGGTCGGCGAAGGTCTGCCCGGCCAGTGCCTGGCGCCGGAAGATCCGCCACCAGCCTTCTTGCAGGTTGAGCCAACAGGCGCGCTTGGGGATGAAGGCGTGCCGGATGCGGGGTGGTCCTCCAGCCAGGCCCGGGTGGCCTTGCTGTCGTGGCTGGAGAGGTTGTCGGTGATCACGTAGATGGTGCCGCAGGGGTTGGCCTGCTCCTCGAGCTGGAGGAACTCCTGGTAGGAGGCGCTGTTGCGGGACGGGGCGCACAGGGTGACCGCCTGCCCGTCGGTGACGCGCAGCCCGCCGTAGACCCAGGTCTTGTCCGGCCCGCGCGAGTACCCCCGGCGGTGCCTTGACCCGGTGCCCGCCGGGCGACCAGCCCGGAGCGGGCGGGAAGGTCCGCGGGATCACCGGGCCCAGCTCGTCGGCGCAGATCACCGTGGAGCCCTCCGGCGGGGCGGTGTACAGCTCTGCGACCGCGGTTCTTTTGGGGCGAAGTCCGGGTCGGTGCTCGTCGCCCGGCTGCGGGTCCGCCGCCAGCGCACCTTCTCGGCCAGCAGGATCCGCCGGACCTGGCTGCGCCCCACCTGAATGCCGGCGTCCCGGGCCGTCTGGGCGAGGGCATCCAGGGTCTGCTGCGCCGGGCCGCGCTCGTCGCCTGCCGACAGCTCCCCGGACCCGTCCCGGGCCAGCCGCCCGGGCGGCGCCGAGCGGGCCAGCGCGATGACCGCCGAGCGCTGCGCCTCGGTGATCCGCCGCCTGCGCCCGGCGCCGGGCCGGTCCCCGAGCCCG
Source organism: Streptosporangiaceae bacterium (assembly GCA_036496025.1). Taxonomy (GTDB): domain Bacteria; phylum Actinomycetota; class Actinomycetes; order Streptosporangiales; family Streptosporangiaceae; genus PALSA-505. The sequence goes on along the minus strand of DASXLW010000070.1, from coordinate 2,139 downwards.
TCGAGGCCGCCGGCGTTGAACCGGTGCAGCCAGCGGCGCACTTTCTTGGGATGGCAGCCGAGCTGCCCCGCGATCGCCGGCACGCCCAGGCCGTCCCAGCTCAGCGCGACGATCCGGGCCCGCTCGCTCCAGTCCGCCGGGGCATGGCGGGCCCCGGCCAGCCTGCGGATCTTCCGCTCCTCACCGTCATCGTGCGGCGGACGCGCTTTGAGAATCTTCGGCATCGTGCTCCCCCCGGACAACTGGCCGACGCCTCTGCACCTCCCATCCTAAAAAACCCATCCAAAGAGGAACGCAGCACTAGAAGCCCGCCGCGAGTTCGACATGGGCGAACTACGGGAGCGGGCCCGGCTGGCGCAGCCCGTCGCGGCCGGCCTGGGCGGGCTGGTCATCCCGTCGTCATCTACCTGGCCACCAACGCCGGCGGCCCGGCGGCTCACGGCTGGGGCGCGGCCATGTCCACGGACTCGGCGTTCGCGCTCGGGACGCTGGCGGTGACCGGCCCTGGTTCCCCGACCGGGTGTGCGCGTTCCTGCTGTCGGTCGCGGTCGTGGATGACCTGGTCTCGCTGGTGGTGATCGGCGCCGCCTACGGCAAGGCCGTCGTGCTGGCCCCGCTGGGCATCGCGGCCGGGATCTTCGCCGTGATCCTGCTCCTGCGCCGGGCCCGGATCCGAGCCGGGGTCATCTACGCGGCAGCGGGGACCGTGGCGTGGGTCGCGGTCCTGAAGTCCGGCGTCGACCCGGTGGTCGTCGGCCTGGTCATGGGCTGCTGACCGTCGCCTACCCGGCGGCCCGAACGACCTGGAACGGGCGAGCGACCTGTTCCGCAGCTTCCGCGAGCAGCCAACCCCCGACCTCGCGCAGTCAGCGCGTGCCGGGCTTGCCACAGCACTATCCCCGAACGAGCGGCTCCATCAGCTCTACCATCCCTGGACCAGCTACGTCATCGTCCCGCTGTTCGCGCTCGCCAACGCCGGCATCCCGGTCAGCGGCGCCTTCCTCGCCCGCGCCTACACCTCCCCCGTCACCCTGGGCACCCTCATCGGCTACGTGGCAGGCAAGCCGCTCGGCATTACCGGAGCGTCGTGGCTGCTCAACCGCTTGAGCCGGGGACGGCTCCGCCCTCCCGTCGGCTGGGCCACCGTCGCCGGCGTCGGCACGATCGCCGGAATCGGCTTCGCGGTGTCCATCCTGATCGCGACCCTGGCCTTCACCGGCACCCAGCTGCAGGAAGCCAAGCTCGGCGTCCTGTCCACCGTGCTCGCCGCCCCGGCGTTCACCTGGCTGGTCTTCCGCGCCGCCCGCCTCCTGCCTGCCCCGCTGCAGGTCCGCGCCCTGCTCGGCACCGCGCGGGTCATCACCGACCTCGGCGCCCCCGTCGACCCGGACCGCGACCGCATCCGCGGCCCCGCCCGGGGACCGGTCACCATCGTGGAGTACGGCGACTTCGAGTGCCCCTACTGCGGCCAGGCCGAGCCCGTCCTCCGGGAAATGCTCGCCGGTCACGGCGACGTCCGGTACGTGTGGCGTCACCTCCCGCTGAACGACGTCCACCCGCACGCCCAGCTTGCCGCCGAGGCCGCCGAAGCCGCCGCGGACCAGGACGCGTTCTGGGAGATGCACGACCTGCTCCTGCAGCACCAGGACGCACTCCAGCCGCGGGACCTTACCCGCTACGCCAGCGACCTCGGGCTCGACACCGAGCGATTCGGCGGACACCTCCGCAAGCGCGCCGGCGCCGCGCGGGTCGCCGAGGACGTCGATACCGCCGACCTCAGCGGCGTCACCGGCACCCCGACCTTCTTCATCAACGGCCGCCGCCACTACGGCAGCTACGACATCACGTCACTGACCAGCGCCGTCCTGGCCGCCAAAGCCGCAGCCGCCGCGCCCGCTGATGACCCGAGGTGAGCCCGCAGGGTGACTGCCAGGTGCCGGCCCAACCTGGGCGGATCGCGGCTGCTTGGCGCACACTGTGGAGGTGATCCGGCTTGGATTCCCCGCTGACCTGCCCACAGCAGCGGATGTCTACCGTCGCGCGTCGTTGTCCAACGCCGGCGACCGTGACAACCTGCTAGCCCATCCGGAGTACCTGATCCTGGGCCCCGAGGGACTGGCTGAGGGCCGCACGTATGTC
>DASXLW010000069.1:0-2508 GCA_036496025.1 Streptosporangiaceae bacterium | reverse complement strand
CGGTGCCGCTGACCGACTTTTACCGTGCGCCCGGCGAGGATCCCAGCGTGGAGAACGCGCTTGAGCCGGGCGAGCTGATCACCTCGGTGGAGGTGCCGCTGCTGCCGGAAGGAGCGCGGTCCGGCTACCTGAAGGTCCGGGACCGCGCCTCGTATGAGTTCGCGCTCGCCTCGGCGGCGGTGGCTTTGGTGATTACGGACGGGGTGATGCGTGACGCCCGTGTCGCCCTCGGCGGCCTGGCCACGGTCCCCTGGCGGTCCCGCGCGGCGGAGGAGGTCTTGCGCGGGGCCCCGGTCACGCCTCAAGCATGCGCCGCGGCGGCGGAGGCGGCGTTGAGCGGCGCTTCCCCGCGCACCGGTAACGCGTTCAAGGTTGAGCTTGGCAAGCGGACCGTGGCCCGGGCTTTGTCACTGGTGGCGGGCCTGCCGGGATGACAACGGCTACCGAGACTGCCGGGCTGGTCGGGGCGGACGTGGACCGGGTGGACGGCCCGTCGAAGGTGACTGGCGCGGCGCGCTACCCGGCAGACTTCGGTTTCGAGAACCTGGCGCACGCGGTCCTGGTGCAAAGCACAGTGGCCGCAGGCAGGATCCACCGGATTGCCACCGCCGCGGCCGAGGCCGCGCCCGGGGTGCTGACGGTGATCACCCACCGGAACGCGCTCCGGCTGGCCCGGGCGCCCGGCGGGCTCGGCATCGGCCCGCCGCCGCCGCTGCAAGACGACCGGGTGGTGCACCATGGCCAGCACATTGCCGTGGTGGTGGCGCAGACGCTAGAGCAGGCGAACGCGGCGGCGCGGCTGGTCGAGACCAGCTACGAGACCGCTGAGCCGCTACTGGACCTGGATGACCCGCGGGCCGAGCGGGTCGACAACGCGGCCGGCCGCGACATATCGCGGGGTGACGTCGCCGCGGGGCTGGCCGCGGCCGAGGTGATCGTAGCCGCCACGTACACCACCCCGGCCCAGACCAACAATCCGCTGGGGCTGTTCGCGACCATCGCCTCCTGGGACGGCGATCTGCTGACCGTGCACGATTCGACGCAGGGCCCGGCGTTTGCCCGCACCGCGCTCGCAGTCGCGTTCGGGCTGCCCGAGACCGCGGTCCGGGTGCTCGCGCCGTTCGTCGGCGGCGCGTTCGGGGCCGGGCTCAGGACCTGGCCGCACGTCGTCCTGGCCGCGCTGGCGGCCCGGATGGTAGACCGCCCGGTCAAGCTGGTGCTGTCCCGCGCCCAGATGTTCACCTCGGTCGGCTACCGCCCGCCGACCGTCCAGCACCTGACGCTCGGTGCCAGGCGCACCGGCGAGCTGGTCGCGATCGACCATCAGGGCATCGAGCCAACCGCGCTGGAGGATGACTACGCCGAATCGCTCACCAGAGCAACCGCGGTCCTGTACGACTGCCCGAACCTGTCCGGGCGGACCCGGCAGGTGCGGATGAACGTGGCCTGCCCCACCTGGATGCGCGGCCCCGGGGAGGCTCCCGGGGTGTTCGCGCTGGAATGCGCGCTGGACGAGCTGGCCTGCGAGCTGGGCATCGACCCGGTCGAGCTGCGGCTGCGCAACTACGCCGAGGTTCACCCGCAGACCGGCCGGCCGTGGTCGAGCAAGGCGCTGCGCGCCTGCTACGAGCAGGGCGCGGAACGATTCGGCTGGGCGCGCCGCACTCCCGCGCCGCGCTCGATGAGCAACGGCCGGCTCCTGGTCGGGTACGGGATGGCCAGCGCCTACTACGGCTACGTCCAGGCGCCTTGCCAGGCCAGGGCGTCGCTGGGCCTGGACGGGGTGGCGGTGGTGCGGAGCGCGGCCACCGACATCGGCCCCGGCACCTACACGGTCATGACCCAGGTCGCCGCCGACGCGCTGGGCCTGCCGCTGGACCGGGTCCGGTTCGAACTGGGCGACAGCACCATGCCGCCGGCGCCGCTGCAGGGCGGATCCGGGCTGACCGCCGCGCTCAGCAGCGCGGTGCACACCGCCTGCCAGGAACTGCTGCGGGCCTTCGTCGAGCTGGCCGCCGGCAGCCCAGCCTCGCCCCTGTACGGTTGCGGAGTCCAGGACGTGACCGTCGCCGGCGGCCGCATCAGCCCGGTCCACGCCAGCAGCCCGGCGCCGGGTGAAACCTACACCGACATCCTGGGCCGGCACGAGCTGGCCGAACTGGCCGCAGACGGCGCCAGCGCGCGGCGCAAAGACCTGGACGCCGAGCCGGGCATCTTCGCCGCCAAATTCGCCGAGGTCGAGGTCGACCCGGACCTCGGGCTGGTCCGGGTCACAAGGTTCGTGGCGGCCGTCGACGGCGGCCGCATCCTCAACCCGAAGACCGCAGCCAGCCAGATCATCGGAGGGACGGCCGGCGGGATCGGCATGGCGCTGCTCGAACAGACCATGTCCGACCCGCGCACCGGGCGCATCGCCAACGCCACGTTCGGCGACTACCTCGTCGCGGTCAACGCCGACGTCCCGGACATCGACGTGATCTTCGTCGGCGAACCAGACCCGATGAACCC
>DASXLW010000068.1:0-2231 GCA_036496025.1 Streptosporangiaceae bacterium | reverse complement strand
CTGCCGCCGATCGCGCGGACGCTGATGATGTCGGCCCCGTGGCAGGCGTTCGGCACCCTCTGCCGGGACGGCCGGACGGTGGCCTGCGGGCGGATCTCCGTGGCCGGTGACCTGGGGGTGCTGACCGCGGTGGAAGTCGATAGGGCCTGCCGGCGCCAGGGCCTGGGCGCGGCCATCACCTCGGGCCTGGCCGCCGCGGCCGCCGCCCGCGGCGCGCGCCGGATCCTGCTTCAGGTCGAGACGGGCAACGCCCCGGCCCGCGCGCTCTACCAGCGGTGCGGCTTCCGCGACTCGCACCGCTACGAGTACATGATTGCGCCGTAAGGCGACACACGCCTCAGGTGCTTTGGGTCATCACGGGTTCTCGCTACGTTTGTAAGTATGGCGACCCGTGCCCGTAACGGATCTGCCCGCGAGCGTGGCGGGCTGGACGAGGCTGCCCCCGAGACGCCGGTTCGCCGCGCGGCTAACAAGTCGCCGGCTCGTAAGGCCCCCAGCCAGACCCGTTCGGGCCCTAAAAAGAAGAGCAACCGGAAACCTACGGGTAAGCCAGGTACGGGCAAGGGCCGTACGACCAAGGGCCGTCCGGCTCCGTACCGCAAGCCCCGTGACCCCGTCGTGATCCTGGTCGCCTGGACCGGCAAGATGATCGTGGCCGCCTGGCTCGCGGTCGCCGGCGCGGTCGGCTGGGCCGCCCGGGCCGTCGGCCGCGGCGCGCGCGACCTGGACCCGCACCACAAGCGGGACGGCGTGGGGCTGCTCACCCTGGGCGTGGCCATCGTGCTCGCGGCCGGCCTGTGGTTCCGGATGCCCAACGCGGCCGGCCGGTCCATCCGGACCGTGGCCGTCGGCGGGTTCGGCTCGCTGGCCTGGGTTATCCCGGTGCTGGGCCTGCTGCTGGCCTGGCGGTTCCTGCGTCACCCTGACCGCAACACCGAGACGATCCGGGCCACGATCGGCTGGACCGCGCTGCTGCTCGGCGCGCTCGGCCTGCTCCACATCGCCAAGGGCACGCCGCGCCCGTCCGGCGGAGCGCGCGCCATGCACCTGGCCGGCGGCTACATCGGCTACGCCGTGTCCGGCCCGCTGTCCTCCTCGCTCACCACGTGGGCGGCGGTGGCGCTGCTCACGCTGCTGGCCTTGTACGGCCTCCTCCTCATCTCCGGCACCACGGTGCACCGGATACCGGAACGCCTCCGCGAACTGCGCGAGATGTTCGGGCACGGCAAGCCGCGGGCCGCGGACGGCGACGACGGCCTGCAGGTCGACGAGGGCTACGAGGGCGGCACCGGCGGCACGGTCCGCCGGGCGCGCGGCCAGATCGCCAGGCAGATCAGGCTGCGCCCGGCCATCGAATCCGGCGATCACACCAAGCCCTACGACACGCCGCTGCTCGAGCGGGACAAGAAGCGCGGCAGGTCCCGCCCGGACGGCGGCGACGGCCTGGTCGAGGCCCTCGGCTTCGGCGCCCAGGAGGACCCTGCGGCCCCCGTGCCGCACGAACCCGAAGCCGCGCTCGAGCCCGTCATCGCGGTGCCGAAGCCCTCGGCGCCGCTGCGTAACCCCGAGCAGCTCACGCTGACCTCGGGCGACGCGATCGCGTACACGCTGCCGCCGACCGCACTGCTCCGGCCGGGGACCGCGCCGAAGCAGCGGACCAGGGCGAACGACATCGTGGTGGCGGCGCTGTCCGAGGTGCTCGAGCAGTTCCAGGTGGACGCGCAGGTTACCGGGTTCAGCCGGGGCCCGACGGTGACCAGGTACGAGATCGAGCTCGGCCCGGCGGTCAAGGTGGAGCGGGTTACCGCGCTATCGAAGAACATCTCCTACGTGGTCAAGAGCGCCGACGTGCGGATCATCTCGCCGATCCCGGGCAAGTCGGCGATCGGGGTGGAGATCCCGAACGCGGACAAGGAAGTCGTCAGCCTGGGCGACGTGCTCAAGTCGCAGACCGCGCTGTCCGACCACCACCCGATGGTGGTCGGCCTGGGCAAGGACGTCGAGGGCCGGGTCATGGTGGCGAACCTGGCCAAGATGCCGCACCTCCTCATCGCCGGCGCGACCGGCGCCGGAAAAGCGCTGGCCTTGGACACGCCGATTCCCACCCCCCGCGGCTGGACCACGATGGGCGAGGTCCAGCCCGGTGACGAGGTCTTTGACGAAACCGGCCAGTCCTGCACGGTGACCGCTGCGACGCCCGTCATGTTCGGCAGGCCGTGCTATGAGGTGGA